>NZ_JDSS02000034.1:0-1137 GCF_000584955.1 Candidatus Accumulibacter vicinus | reverse complement strand
CCTGGAACGCCTGAGCTTCGTCCGCCACTGTCGGGCGCTTGACATGTCGCTTGCGGAGATCAGGCACCTGCTCGATTTCGTCGCCCACCCGGAGGCCGATTGCGGTGAGATCAACCGGCTGATCGACGAGCATCTCGGACGGGTGCGGGCGCGGTTGAAGTCCCTGAACGCCCTGGAGAATCAGTTGGTGGCGTTGCGGGCGAGCTGCGGGGCCGGGCACGTGGCTGCGGACTGCGGCATCCTGCACGAACTGGAGGCCGCCGCCCATGGCGAGGCGTGCGTATGCCATCCGGCGGGGAGAAAACATCCAGCAGTGACGACGCAAAAAGCGAAGGAACGTTGATCGGCGCTGCGTTGCGGCGGCTGGTCAACGAGTCTTAACGTACGATTTTTTCCCGTTTTCTGAGACGACCCTAAGATGAAAAAGATGATGGCTCAGATGGGCTCGGGCGGCGAAGGCCCCATGGACATGATGCAGAAGATGATGGGGCAGATGGGAAGTCAGCCCGGCGGCGAGGCCGGCAACCCCATGCAGCAGATGATGGGAATGTGCTCGGAAATCCTGGCGGCCATCCACAAGACAACGTCGATGGCCGCGCTTGCTACGCCCGAACTTCACACCCTGTTCGGCGAGTGGATGGAAAGCCTGGAACGTGAGGCGCTCGCGGCACTGGACGACCAGGGCGCGGCAGATGCAACGGCCCTGGCGACCAAGCTCAAGATCAGCGAGGCAAGCGCAATTCATGTTGTTGCGCACCTTGCCAGCAAGGGCAAGGTAAGTCTGAGCGTCCGCGCCACCGGGCAAGGTGCGCCGTGAGTCCCATTGTCCTGGAGTCCGTGTTGACGTGCCCACGCTGTGGATATGCCCAGCAGGAAACCATGCCGACCGACGCCTGCCAGTTCTTCTACGAGTGCTGCAACTGCAAGGCGTTGCTGCGCCCCAACCCCGGCGACTGCTGCGTGTTCTGTTCCTTCGGCTCGGTGAAATGCCCGCCGATTCAGGCGCAGCGCGGGTGTTGCGGGTAGCGCCCAGCTTTCACCGGCATCATCGACAGCCCGCCTTCGCGCGGGCTGTTTGCATCGTGGGGCTGAGGAACGGCTTAGCGTACGATTTTTTCCGTTTTCTGAGACGACCCG
>NZ_JDSS02000033.1:2867-3223 GCF_000584955.1 Candidatus Accumulibacter vicinus | reverse complement strand
GGTGCCGCGATGGCGGGGTGTTTCCACGAAGGTTTCGACGAGCACCGGGCGGTAGCCGTATCGGTGGAGCCAATCGTTGGGGAGTTGCCGCTGGATGACTGACAGGATCTTCGATGCCAAGCCCTTGGACTGTATCCACGGCAAGATCAGGAAGCGGGCGTTGTTGACGACGAGCTGCAGGTTTCTCAGCCGCTGCGCCTCGTCCCAGCCGATGAAGTGATCGCGTGGCGCGAGTTTCCAGGCGCTGGCGCCGAAGCTCAGCAAGGCCAGCAAGCGCTCGCCTTCGTAGACGAAATAGCGCATCTGACTACCGGCCATGCGCGTGTAGCCCAGATAATGATAGCGGGCGATGTACT
>NZ_JDSS02000033.1:2003-2511 GCF_000584955.1 Candidatus Accumulibacter vicinus | reverse complement strand
GTTCGCCGGCCCTGCGACCTGGCGCAAGCACAGTGGCGCCAGCTCATGGACGGGTTGCGCCAGGAGCGGCTGCGCATCGGTGGCGGCGGTAGCGACGAATTCGGGGCGACGACGAGGCCGCAATTGGGATGGCGGCAAGGTGATCAGTCCATCGGCCTGCATGCGCAGCATGGCCACCCGGCAGCTCATGTCCTTCAAACCACCATTGGGTTTGAACCAATCGAGCAACACGCACAGCTGGCGCGAGAGTTCAGCACGGTTGGCGGCCGGGTTTTGCGCGATCAGCTGCGTTACGGCCAGCAGGTCATCGGCGCCGAAGTCGCGTCCGCAGTAGCGTCTCATGAGCTGTCGATTCCTGCCGCACCCGCGTGCTCAGGCGCGACGCGACGCATCGCCGCCAGGCCCTGGGTATCCATGCTCCAGGGAAGGAAGGCACTCAGTTGCCGCATGGGAAAGCGTGAGCAGAAGACACGACTGACCGGCGTGCTTGGCCAGGCGGGCGATGCCA
>NZ_JDSS02000033.1:1583-1993 GCF_000584955.1 Candidatus Accumulibacter vicinus | reverse complement strand
CCTAAAATCCTCTGTTAGCCGCTTCCGACGGGCAAGAAAGGCGGAGGCAAGCCGAGGTGTCGAGCGTTTTTCGGTCTCGCTGCGAGGATTTTGCTGACGATGTAGCGGACCAGCGCCGACCAGCGGCTGGCTTTCGGCAACTGAGGCGCAGATGCCAGAACATGGTCAAGACCCGCGCGGATATTGGTGATCATGGTCTTGATCTGATCGTCTGCCGCATGGGAAAGCGTGAGCAGCAGACGCGACTGACCGGCGTGCTGGGTCAGGCGGGCGATGCCGGAGAGCAACATCGGGCGGCTGGTGATCCCTTCCAGACGTGCCTTCGGGTGTGCCAGGCGGACATACCCACTCCACCAGTTGTAGATCAGCGCCACGGTACGCGCCGAAAGGTTGCAGCGCGCCAGATCATC
>NZ_JDSS02000033.1:1307-1573 GCF_000584955.1 Candidatus Accumulibacter vicinus | reverse complement strand
GCCAGGCGGACATACCCACTCCACCAGTTGTAGATCAGCGCCACGGCACGCGCCGAAAGGTTGCAGCGCTCCAGGTCATGCGTGGTGTAGCCGCCCCAGCCCCACGGGTTCTTCAGTTCGTCGAAGCCGTTCTCGCAATCGGCCCGATCACGGTACAGCTGACCCGTGGCTTCGAGCGAGTCGTCGGCGTTGGTGACCAGCACGGCATACTCCCAGAGCCTGGCCTTGTCCGAAGGGTCCAGGAACGGCAGCTCGTGCTGCGGGCT
>NZ_JDSS02000033.1:1056-1282 GCF_000584955.1 Candidatus Accumulibacter vicinus | reverse complement strand
ACGGCGCATGCCTCGGTGTGAAGAACACCGGAAAGCCGTGTGCGGGCAAATCGCATGCACGGTTTGATGAGGGAGGATAGGTGAAGCAAACTAGGGCAAGGCTATTGAGGCACCGCCAGACGAAAGGGGCGGTAACAGCTAGGCTAGGCCTAAGGAATGCAGAGCCTGTTCTCTACTCTACAACCATCAGTTCGCCCATCGTGGCATAGCCCTTCAGATACACGTC
>NZ_JDSS02000033.1:0-1046 GCF_000584955.1 Candidatus Accumulibacter vicinus | reverse complement strand
CGCCACCTATGCCGTTTCGATAGACGGCTGCGGGTGCCGTGTTGCCCAGCGACTGGTGCGGACGCTCAGCGTTGTAGAAGGCAAAATACTCGGCCAGGCCAACCATCAGTTCGCCCATCGTGGCATAGCCCTTCAGATACACGTCCTCGTACTTGACGCTGCGCCAGAGGCGCTCGACGAAGATGTTGTCGAACACGCGCCCCCGCCCATCCATGCTGATGACGACGCCTTCCCGTTTCAGCACGCCGGTGAAGGCTTCACTGGTGAACTGTGCGCCCTGATCGCTGTTGAAGATTTCTGGCGTGCCGTGGCTACGCAGGGCCTCCTCCAGGCAGTCGACACAGAACACCGATTCCATGCTGTTGCTGATCCGCCAGCTGAGCACCTTGCGGCTGTACCAGTCGATCACGGCGACCAGGTAGGCGAAGCCGTGGGCCAGCCGGATGTAGGTGATGTCCGTGCTCCACACCTGGTTGGGTCGGACCACAGGAACGCCCCGCAGCAAGTACGGATAGACCGGGTGCTCTGGGCGCGGGCGGCTGGTGTTCGGCCCCGGCGCCAGGCCCGACAGCCCCATCAGTCGCATCAGGCGTCGTACCCGCTTGCGGTTGACCGTGTGCCCCACCTTCTCAAGAAAGATCACCATCCGGCGGGTGCCGTAAAACGGGTGCCGCGTGTACTCCTCGTCAATGAGCCGACTGTGGAGAAGATCGTTGGCATCGACCACCGGCGGCCGGCGCTGCGCGTAGACCGTGGCGCGGCATAACCCTGCCAGTGCGCATTGCTGCACCACGGCGACGGCCTCGCCGGGGTCGATCCACGCCTGCCGTATCACGGCAGGCTGATCCCAGACTTTTTTTTGAGCCACTCCAGTTCCATCTTCAACTTGCCGATCTCGCTGTACAACAGCTCCGGCTCCCGGTGCGCCGCCGCCGGCTTGGGGCCGCGCTTGCCTTCAAACAGCGTCTTGGCATTCTCCTGGATGGCCTTCTTCCATTGTCCAACCTGCACAGGATGCACGCCGTATTCCCGCCCAATCTCGTTGA
>NZ_JDSS02000032.1:94656-107748 GCF_000584955.1 Candidatus Accumulibacter vicinus | reverse complement strand
GCGCGCCCGCCGCGGGTGCGATGGCATGGCGGCGGCGCGCCGCGACGCGTCACGCGACGGGCCGAAGGGGCCTCGATTCAGCTCCGGCGCTGGCTCACCTGCCACCCGCCGTTCACGGATCGCCGGGCGATCGGCCGGGCCGTGGATCAACCTCCGGCGCGCGTGCTTCCGCATGACGAACGCGATGTCTCGGGGCTGTCCGCCTACGCGGGCGCGCGTACTCGACTACGGGTTTCGCTGGGGCATCGAGCCCCTGTTTTCCGACCTCAAATCACGTGGCTTCGAGTTGGCCGAAAGCGCGACCATCCGGCGAAGACGCACTGCAGCAAAGCAGGAAGCCGCGAAGAAGATGCCGAGGCATCCCGGGTGTATGATGTCGCCTCTAGCGTTGGTTCGATTCGGGATGCATGCTTTCACGGCGATTTGTCAATAGCGGCCCGACTGCGCCGCCACCGCCCCATCCAGGCAATGGCCACGAGCTGAAATCTGGCAATCGCCCATCGTTTCAACCGTTAATGTTAATGTCTGCAATTAGAAAGGAATCGCGCCATGACCGAAAGCTCCCCTCCCATACCACTGCGGGGTATTGTTGGCGAACCGCGCAAGGGCAAGATCGGTGTTCTGATCGAAGAACACTTCGACATGACCGAGTTTCGCCTCTTCAACGAATCGTTCCCGAAACACGGCTATCAGGTGGTCTATCTCTCCCACCTGTGGGGCAATCCTTCCCTCACCTTTGGTTCCAATCCCGACGCTGGCTGGGTGGAAGAGCATGTGCTGGTGGAAACCGAAATCACTGCCGCTGACCCGGCGGATTACAAGGGGATCATCGTCATCGGGGCTTATGCCAGCGACCGCCTGCGTTACCAGGTCACGCCCCGCCAGGGAGAACCGAACCAGGCTCCAGCGGTGGTCTTCATCCGCCGGGCGCTTGCCGATCGCCATCTGAAGATCGGCACGATCTGCCACAGTTTGTGGCTGCTTTGCGCCGACCGCACACTGCTGCAGGGTCGTCGGGTCACTTGCGCTCACAACATCGTCTGTGATGTCGAAAACGCTGGCGCGGAAGTGATCTATGGCCCAGAAGGCACCGTCGACCTGGTCATCGATGGCAACCTGATTACCGGCAAACATCCGGGGATAACCGACCAGTTCATCACCACCTTCCTGTCCGAAATCGAAAAAGGGGACTAAAGCCTGTGCTTGAACCCCAAGCGCGTGCGCTTTCCTCATCGGCTGCGGTCGAGACGGTTCTGGCAACAGAACGGCTCACCGCGTCGATGCTCCCCGAGAAGGTGATGAATGAATCCGCCAGTCTCGGTCGCAGAGAACTACGACCAGTATTTTTCCAGCCGGCTTTATGAGCAGCGTTACCCGCGGCCAAACCCGTCGAGCCTGGCCATCATCATCGGCGAGATCGACGCGCTGGGCAAGCGTGTTCTCGATGTCGGCTGCGGCAATGGCCGCTATGCCGAAACCCTGCTCGAGCGCACGGACGCAACGATCGTCGCCTGCGACATCAGCAGAGAGGCGATTGACGGCTTGTCTTCCCGATGTTCCGGATACGTCGCGGCGGGCCGCTTGCGTCCCCTCCTTGGCGATCCGACGGTGGTAGCCGAGAGCCTGGGCGAGGGCGAGAAGTTCGACCTGGCGATCATGGTGTTTGGCGTACTCGGCCACATCTATCCCCGCTCACTACGTCGGGCAACGCTCGCGACCATCCACGCCCTGCTCCGACCCGGAGGACGGATCGTCGTCACAGTGCCGAACGCCGCGCGCCGATTTGCCAAGCAACAGCTCTCTTCGCAACGCCTGGTAGAACAGGGACATCTCGAAGCCGGCGACATTCTTTACGAACGCACTTCCCATGACCTGGCAGTAAAGATGTACTACCACCTGTACACTCTCCAGGAGTTCGAGCAGGAACTCGAACAACAGGGATTTCGCCTGATCCGCCTGACTGCCGAGAGCATTCTGCCGGAGAGCGGCATCGTCAGGTCGCAGTTGCTGCGCGCGATCGACTGGTTTCTGGCAAAGATCCTGCCGCTGCGCTGCGCTTACGGTTTTCTCGCGGTCGCCGAGGCGGCCAGCGCGTCGGATCAGCACACGGATTTGCCTCACCCGTTCGCTCCCAACCAGCCGGTATAAGCCAGACGATGGGCCGCTGTCCGGGGTTTCGTGCCGCCTGCCTGCTGGTGCTGATCGTCATCATGGTTGGCCGAGAAGCGCAGGCCGACCGGCTCGATCTGATCCAGAAGCGCGGCACCTTGATCGTCGGCGTCAAATCCGATTACCCGCCTTTCGGTATGCTGGACGCGCACGGTCGCTTGATCGGTTTCGAGCCCGATCTTGCCGCTGAACTTGCCCGCCGCCTGGGCGTCGGCCTGCAACTGGTGGCGGTCACTTCGACCAATCGCCTGCAGAAGCTCGAGGAAGGCGCTGTCGACATGGTCATCGCCACCCTCGGCGACAGCCCGCAGCGCAGACAGATTGCCACCCTTGTCGAACCCGGTTACTACGCCAGCGGTGCGAC
This sequence comes from Candidatus Accumulibacter vicinus, assembly GCF_000584955.1. Lineage (NCBI taxonomy): Bacteria > Pseudomonadati > Pseudomonadota > Betaproteobacteria > Candidatus Accumulibacter > Candidatus Accumulibacter vicinus. Next base: position 105,215 of record NZ_JDSS02000032.1, on the reverse strand, counting down.
GGCGGTCGCGCCGCCCACTCCCCGGCTGTCGAGCTGGACGGATCTGCGCGGCAAAAAAGTATGCGCCACCCAGGGAGCATACTTCAATCGGCCGATGGCCCAACGCTTCCTGCTCGATCTGCAGATCTTCAACGGCACGCGCGACGCCCGTTTGGCACTGCGCGATGGGCGCTGCGTCGCCTGGCTGTACGACGATACCAGCTTCGCCGGTCTGCTGGCTGATCCGGAGTGGGCGAATTACGAAACGCCGCTACCGTCGATGATGATCTCGCCATGGGCCATCGCCCTGTCTGCCAAGGAGCAAGGATCCCGACTCGAGCAGATGATCTCCGAAGCGGTCGCCGACTGGCACCGCAGCGCTTGGCTGATCGACGTGGAGAAGCGCTGGGGAATCAGGCCAAGCCAATATCTGGTGGAGATGCGCGCACTCTGGACGAGGCGCCAGGCCGACGGAGGCCTGCTTTGTGCTCGGCTCGAAAACGGCAATTGGCCAGCGGAGTGCCGCCACAAATGGCTCCTGAAATCTGCCGATGTCGGTGGTATCCAGCATTTCGGTCTGCTCCTCAAGGAGCAGACCGGGCTCAACATGACCATCATTTACGACGCCTACGATCGCCTGCTGTTCCTGCGCGGCCTCTGGATAACGCTGCAACTGATGGTCGCGTGCATTGCCGGCAGTCTGATCGTGGGTTGCCTCGGTGCCTTGGCGGCAGAGTCGGGCTTCCCCGGCGTGCGCACCTGCGTGCAGATGTCCGCCGCCCTCGGCCGAATGACACCACCGCTGTTGCTGATCTACCTGGTGTTTTTCGGCGTCGGCCACATCATCGTCAGTCGTTTTGGCTGGACCTTCGACGGCGCCTCGATCGTCATCGTCTGTCTCTCGACCTATACCGGCTGTGCCATCGTGTCTGCACTGCTCGAAGCCGTCTCCGTACTCAAGGAGCAGCAACCAGATTTCCGGCTCGGCTGGCGGGAGCTGCCGCAGGCGCTACGCCTGTCCTACGCAGCCGTGGTCGCTTCGCTGGTGAATGTCGTGAAAGCGACCGGCATGGCGAGCGTCATCGCCGTACCGGAGCTTGTTTCGGCGGCCACTGCCATCGTTGCCGAACAAGGCAACCCCGAGGTGATGATGAATGTCCTGATGATCACCTACTTCCTGTTGGTGACCACCGTCGTCCAGATCTTCAATTACCTGGAACGAAGGATTCCTGAACTTGGCCGCCGCTGAAATCGCTGCCCTGTTGCTGACATGGACACCGTTCCTGGCTGGCGGCTTCGCCTGGAACATCCTGATCTCGCTGGTGGCGATGATCATCGGTACGATCTTCGGTGCGCTCCTGGCATGGCTGCGCCTATCCGGGCACACGCCGCTGGCGCACGCGAGCCTCGTTGTCACCGAACTGACGCGCAACATCCCGACTTTTGTCTTCCTCTTCTACCTGGCATTCCTGATTCCGACAGAGTTCGAATTTTCCGGACAGATCTACGCCTTTCCCGTGTGGCTCAAAGCTTCGCTGGCGTTCTCCGTGGCGGTCATCGGATTCGTCTCCGACAACCTGCTCGTGGCCCTGCAACACCGGGAACGTCATAATCATGCGGCCGCATTGCTGTTCATTCCGAGCTGGACCACTTACCTGCTGATCATCGTCATGGCCTCGAGCACTGCTTCGGTGATCGGCGTCGGAGAAATCGTTTCACGCTGCAACATCGTCATCGCCGCGGTCGGCGGCAATGAAACGATGCTCTGGGTTTATACTTACGCCATCTGCTACTTCCTGGTCTTTTGCTTTCCACTCAACTGGGCAATGGGTTGCGCAAGAAGACGCTTGCTGACCCGCGTCGGCGTGCCAGCGCTGTAAGCGGTCGGCGACTTAGGGGAAACCATTGATACAGACCATCGCAATCCTTCGCCGCTGCCTGCCGGGCATGACTGTGGCAGCGCTGCTGGCGTTCGCGCTGCAGGGATCGGCATCGGCCGAGTCGGCTCTCGACCGCATCAGGAATACCGGTGTTCTCAACGCCGGAACCCGCGCCGATGCCATGCCGTTCGCTTACCGATTGCAGCAGGCGGGAGACAAGGAGGAAAGGCTGGCCGGTTTCTCGGTTGACCTGATCGAACAGATTCGCAAGAAGCTCTCGGAGAAGCTTGGCCGCGAAATCGAGACCCGGCTGCACATCACCAAGGCCAGCGACCGCCTGGCATTGGTCGCCAGCCACGCCATCGACATCGAGTGCGGCATTACGACGCCCACCTGGGAGCGCCAGAAATTGGTCGATTTCTCGATCCCGTTCTTCGGCAACGGCACCCGCGTCATGGTCCTGCGCAGCACAGCCAAGGGGTTCGACGATCTGCGCGGCAAACGTATTGGCGTCGCCGCCGGCACGACGACCGCGACCATTCTCAAACAGCACGTGCCGGATGCGATTGTGGTCGAAGTACCCGACATGGCAACCGGCTTCAAGATGTTCGCCAGTGGAGAGATCGACGGATTGTCCAACGTCGGCATCGTACTCCGTGCTCTGGTCGAGAAGAGTCCGCTCAAGAGCAAGGTCATCCTGCTGCCGCGCACCGATGGGCTGTCCTATGAATCAATGGTCTGCAGCCTGCCTCTCGACGACTCCAAATGGCGCGCCTTCGTGAATGAGGTACTGGCCGACCTCCTTGACGGCGTTGACCAGTATCGGGGAGGTTATTTCGATATCTATGACAAATGGTTCGGACCGCGCGGGATCGTCTATTTCCCGCTTGACTATATCGTCGCCCAGAAGCTGTCCGCCTCGATCATCTGGCTGAAGTAGGGTCGTCACGATGACGCTGCGCCGCCGGCTTTTCCTCTTTGTCAGCACCCTCATCGCCATTGGCCTGCCGAGCGCTGGTGTGGTGTTCGCCTATGTCTCCTGGCTCTCCGTGCTGGAAAGAACCGAACGCGACGGCATCCTGATCGCCCAGACCCTCGCCCAGTCCGTCACATTCATCCAGCAGGTGCCAGCGGCCCTGGAGCAGATCATTGACAAGAACGTGCGCACCCAGGCGGATATCGTTGCGCAACTGACCCACCTGGCGCAGCAGCAGAAGACTTCTGCTCTGGAAATCAATCGGGCTCTGCGGACCATCGCTGTGCGCAACGGGATTCCAGAGGTCTGGGTAACTGATGCCACCGGTAAGCCGCTCTTCTGGTCGCTCGACGACATCGACGCATCCATTGCCGTTGACTCGGGGCTGACTCTGCAACCGAAATTCAAGCCGCTACTGCAGGGGCAGCAGTACAGCCTATTCACTGACCGGATGTACCGCACGACTGACCACAGCGAATTGTACTATGGCGCGGTGACCATGCCGGATCGGAGCGGCGGCATGACCCTGATCGCCCATCGGCCAAACCTCGCCAACAGCAGCATCCAGAACGTCGGCCTGAAGAGGATGGTGGACAGCGTTCTCTCGGGGGCACTGATCGACGCCATCTGGATATTCGATGAAAAACTCGAAGCGCTGGCCGTCAGTTCCGTCGCAGGCATCGACGGAAGTGCCGCGCTGGGTGATGGACAGCGCGCCTTCATCGAAACGGTGATCAATACCAGCACACCCGCTTCCTATTTCGAGGACAAGGTGCTGTTCCGGCATGCGCTCCTGTACGTTGCTGCGCCAACCTTTGGCGCGGACGGCTTGCCGAACGGGGCAGCGCTGATGCGCCTGCCGGTCAACATGGAGGCGGAGCTGCATTCGCTCCTGACCATCGGTGGCGGGGTAACCGTGGTCATGCTGTTGCTGGGAATGGCTCTGGCCCTGCCCTTTCTCAACCGCATCGTCCGACCGCTGGCGCGCCTGACCGTACAGACCCATCGCCTGGTTGCGCACCACTTTGACCCGGATCAGGAGATGCATGCTGAACTGCTCAAGGTGTCGGAGAACCGCAAGGATGAAGTCGGATACCTGGGGAACGCCCTGTACTCGATGGTCACCACACTCAAAACTCATATCGCGGACCTCAAGGCAACGACTGCCGCCAAGGAGCGGATCGAAGGCGAGATGTCTGCGGCTCGCGCCATCCAGATGGGCATGCTGCCGCACAGTTTCGGGTCACCGGCACCCGGCGCCCGTTTCGACCTGCACGCTGTGCTCGAACCGGCCAAAGCGGTAGGCGGCGATCTGTTCGATTTTTTTCTGCTCGACGAACACCGGCTGTTCTTTCTGATCGGTGACGTGTCGGACAAAGGGGTGGCCGCCGCGCTGTTCATGGCAGTGACCAAGACGCTGTTCGCTGTCGAGGCGAAGCGCGACTCCGCATCGGTCGGCGGCATCATGGAACGGGTCAACCACAGCCTCTGCGAGAACAATCCCGAAGGCATGTTCGTCACCGTCTTCGCCGGCATTCTCGACCTGCGGACCGGGGAGATCAGCTTTAGCGACGGCGGCCACGAACTGCCTTTCCTGTTGCGGCGCGACGGCGGCGCGGCAATGATCGAGAAGAAGAAGGGGGGGCTGGTTCTGGGATTCGTTGCCGAATCCGTGTACCGCAATGACCTCATCCAGTTGCAGCCTGGCGAAGGACTGGTGATCTACACCGACGGCGTCACCGAAGCGATGAACGGCGAGCACGAGCTGTTCAACGCGACACGTCTGGGGAACAGCCTGGCTGCGATCTCGCCGGCCTGCTCTGCACGCACGATCATCGACAGGGTGATGAACGCGGTTCGCGCGTTCGTCGGTGAGCATCCGCAAAGCGATGACATTACCCTGCTGGCGCTACGCTGGCACGGCCCTTCCGGCACCAGGCTTCCCTCTGCTGAGTAGGGCGCCGCGCGTCAGCGATGCCGCAGGCGGGCTGGCCGGACGCGCGAACGGAAAGTACGCCAGACCACTATGGCTAGGTGCTCGCCACCCCCTGAGGCAGAGCGATGATGCGTGGCGGGTGTCGGATCTGCTCGAGAAATCTCAGCAGATCGTGCGTGGCGATTGCGGTGGTGCGATCATTTCGAAGCGGGTGACAATTGAGGACATCGCTGTCCAGCAGCCGCTGCTCAAGGACTACGCAAACGAGACCATGCACGTCGTTGATCGCGGCGAAAGGCGAGACGGCCCCCGGAACGACACCGAGGATGCTGCCCAATTCCTCCTCGCTGGCGAACGAGAGACGCGACGCCTGCAACAGGCTTGCCGCAACCCGTAGATCAACACGGGTCTGTTCCAGCGCCACCAACAACCAGTACCCGGCTTTCTTGTCCCTCAGGAACAGGCTTTTGGCGTGCCCTCCCGTGAGGTCTCCGCGCAGACGCTTGCTATCTTCTATCGTGCGCAGCGGTGGATGCTCGACGGTTGTGGTGACGATGTCCAGCTCGGCGAGCATCGTCATCAGATGCTGGCTATCGGCAAGAAGCATTGCGAGTCCTCATACCCAGTGGTTTTCGTTGCCATGGAACAGCTCACCCACTGGACCGGATCGAACCAGATCATGATTGATGGGATTGATGGGATTAAGCTCAGGCCGAAGAAAAGAAAATAAAAAAGTAGCAGTTGACCGTCTCTCAAGATTGCAGCTAACCTAGCGCCATGATTTGGACGAAACAATAACCAACACGCAATATAACCAACACGCAATATCGCGAGGAGCAGTCATGAAGACGCAAGCCTATTCTTATTCAGACACGATTACCGGTTATGTCACGCAGGTTGATCGTGCAGCACGCAGCTTTACTCTCAGGACCAATTGCGGCCAGGATTTTCAAGTGTACCTCACGCCGACCACTTACGCCCGAATTGCAGAGAACCTCGAGGACAGCTACCAGGATTGCACCTCGCGCATCCGCGAAATGCTGCAACCCGGCCAGCAGGTTTTCGCTTACTGCATTTTCTATCCACAAGCGGGAGAACTGCGTGCCGAGGTCAAATCGATGGTCTTCCCGGGCGAAGGACCCGGAGTTTATCGCCACGAAGAACCCGACTGGTGGATCAAACAAATCCGTTCCATCGCCAACAGCTACCTGCGCTGGCAGTTCAACTACCCCAATCAGTCGATCGACTATCGCAATTATCGTACGATCCTGCACCTGGCCGGCGGCAAGAAAGGAGACTACCTGCAGGAAACCGACACCATTTCCCGGATGGTCTACGGCATGGCCTCGGCCTATATGCTGACGGGCGAGGAAAGCTTCCTCGAGGCCGCCGAAAAAGGAACAGAGTACCTGCGTGCCCACATGCGCTTCATGGATGCGGACGAGGATCTGATCTACTGGTACCACGGAGTCCAGGTTTCCGGAGACCGCGAGCACAAGCTGCTGACCTCGGAGTTCGGCGACGACTACGACTCGCTGCCGATGTACGAGCAGATCTACGCCCTCGCCGGACCGACGCAGACCTATCGTCTCACCGGCGACCCGCGCATTCTCTACGACATCGAGAAGACCATCGAGCTGTTCGACAAATACTACAAGGACAACGATCAGGGCGGCTACTTCTCGCACATCGATCCGATCGGCCTGGATCCGCGCTCGCCACTGCTCGACAAAGGCAACAACCGCGCTCGCAAGAACTGGAATTCGGTCGGCGATCACGCCCCGGCCTACCTGATCAACCTCTGGCTGGCGACCGGTGAGGACAAGTACGCCGATTTCCTGGCCGACACCGCCGATACCATCGTCAGGCACTTCCCCGACTACGGGCATTCGCCATTTGTCCAGGAGCGCTTTCATGAAGACTGGAGCCACGACAGCACCTGGAACTGGCAGCAGGACCGTGCGGTGGTTGGCCACAATCTCAAGATCGCCTGGAACCTGATGCGAATCCACAGTATTCGTCCGAGTACCGATTACCTCGAACTGGCCGAGAAGATTGCCCAGTTGATGCCCGCGGTCGGTTCCGACCAGATCCGCGGTGGCTGGTATGACGTGGTCGAACGGGCACTGGCTCCGGGCGAGAAAATGCATCGCTTCGTCTGGCATGATCGCAAGGCCTGGTGGCAGCAAGAGCAGGCGATCCTCGCCTACCTGATTTTGCAGGGTTGCCTGGACAAGGCGGACTACCAGAAACACGGCCGCGAAGCGGCAGCCTTCTACAACGCCTTTTTCCTGGATCACGACGATGGCGGCGTCTATTTCAATGTTCTCGCCAACGGGCTGCCTTATCTGCTGGGTAACGAAAGGCTCAAGGGCAGCCACTCGATGAGCGCCTATCACTCCACCGAGTTGTGCTTCCTGTCGGCGACCTATATCAACCTGCTGATCAACAAGCAGCCGATGTGTTTGTACTTCAAGCCACGACCCGACGGTTTTCCGGACCGGATCCTGCGGGTGTCTCCGGACATCCTGCCCAAGGGCAGTATCCGCCTGACCGCGGTCGAGATCGACGGCAGGCCTTACTCTGCCTTCGATGCCGAAGCCCTGTCGGTACAACTACCCGATTCCCGCCAGGATGTACGGGTCAAGGTCACCCTGACGCCGGTCAAGTAGCTCCGCATCAATCGCAGCGAAGGATTCAAGCATATGTCGATCGAGGTTGAAGCTTTCCCCCGCGACGGGATGACAGTCGTAACCGTTGCTGGCGAGATTGACGGCAGTTCTGCGCCCAGTTTGCAAAGCAAGATCCTGCCCCTGTTGCAGGAGAACGATTCGCTGATCCTGGACCTTAACCGCGTCAGCTATATGTCCAGCGCCGGTCTGCGGATGCTGCTCCTGCTCTACCGCCAGGCAGCGGCGAACAATGGCCGGGTCGCTCTGGCCGGTTTGGCGGAATCGATCCGGGACACCATGGAGATTACCGGTTTTCTCAAGTTCTTTACCGTTGCGAACAGCGTCGAAGCGGCACTGACAGCCCTCAAGCAGGCGTGACATGGATAGCCGCATCGATTTCTACCCGACTCACCAGCACGAAGGCTACAAGTTCCGACTAGGGCGTGTATTTCCATTTGGCAGCACCCTGGTACCAGGTGGCGTCAACTTCGCCATCAGCTCTGGCCACGCCACCTCCTGTACCTTGGTACTCTTCGAGAAGGGCGCGCCAGAGCCACTGGTGGAGATTCCGTTCCCGGACTCCTTCCGTATCGGCAACGCCTGGTGCATGGTGGTCTTCGACCTCGACTACGAGCGCATCGAGTATGGCTATCGCATGGACGGCCCCTGGGATCCGGTGGCCGGACATCGCTTCGATCGGAGCAAGATTCTGCTCGATCCGTACGCCAAAGCAATCGGCGGCCGAACGGTGTGGGGCAAACTACCCGACTGGAACGACCGCTACCCGCACCGTGCCCGACTGATCTTCGAGGATTTTGATTGGGAGGACGACCGCCCCCTGGAAACGCCGCTCGCGGACCTGGTGATCTACGAACTGCACACGCGCAGCTTCACTGCCCACCCTTCGGCCGGAGTCAAACATCCAGGCACCTATGCTGGAATCATGGCCAAGATCCCCTATCTGAAAAAGCTGGGGGTGAACTGCGTCGAGCTGATGCCGATCTTCGAGTTCGACGAGTTCGAAAACAGCCGCCCCAACCCGCTGACCGGCGAAATGATGTACAACTACTGGGGTTACAGCACGGTCGGTTTCTTCGCCCCCAAGGCTGGCTTTGCAGCCTCCGGACCCTTCGGCATGGAGGTGGACGAGTTCAAGAACCTGGTCAAGGAGTTTCACCGCAACGGCATCGAAGTCATTCTCGACGTGGTTTTCAACCATACCGCCGAGGGTAACGAGCAGGGTCCGACACTTTCCTTCCGGGGAATCGACAACCAGACCTATTACATGCTGACTCCCGAGGGCTACTACTACAACTTCAGCGGCTGCGGCAACACGCTCAACTGTAACAGCCCGGTGGTCCGCAACATGGTTCTCGACTGCCTGCGCTACTGGGCAGCAGAATATCACATCGACGGTTTCCGCTTCGATCTGGCCTCGATCCTGGGACGTGCTCCCAGCGGCGCCCCCTTACCCAATCCGCCGTTGCTCGAGAGTCTGGCCTTCGACCCCATCCTGGCCAAATGCAAGCTGATCGCTGAAGCCTGGGACGCTGGCGGCCTGTATCAGGTCGGGTCTTTCCCGGCATATGGACGATGGGCCGAGTGGAACGGCAAGTACCGCGACGACATCCGACGCTTCCTGAAGGGAGACGAGGGAATGGTCCCGGTGATGGCCGAACGCATTCAGGGCTCGCCGGACCTCTACGGCTGGAACCAACGCGGTCCGACTGCATCGATCAACTTCATCACCTGCCACGACGGCTTCACCCTCTACGATCTGTTCGCCTATAACGACAAGCACAACGAAGCCAACGGCGAACAGAACCGTGACGGCGGCAACGACAACCATAGCTGGAACTGTGGCGTCGAGGGCGAAACCAACGATCCTGGGGTCAATGACCTGCGCCAGCGAATGATCAAGAACGCCCTGGCAATTCTGCTGATGAGCCACGGCGTTCCGATGATCCTGATGGGTGATGAGATCGGGCGAACCCAGCGCGGCAACAACAACACCTACTGTCATGACAATGACCTGAACTGGCTCGACTGGACGTTGCACGAACGGCACGGCAATCTGTTCAACTTCGCTCGCCGGATGATTGCCTTGCGCAAGGCACACCCGCTCTTGCGCGCCCGCGAGTTCTTCGGGAGCAGTCCCACTCAGGCCGACATCATCTGGCATGGCACACAAGCCTGGCGCGCCGACTGGTCGCCAGGTGCACGGACCCTGGCCTTCATGCTCCGCGAGCGGCAGGCCGGACAAGGGGGAAATGTCAGTCCGGTGCTGTACATGGCCATCAACTGTTATTGGGATGCCCTCCCCTTCGAATTACCTGAACTGCCCGCCAACTATCACTGGTATCTGTTCGCCAATACCGGCTTGCCCGCCCCCGATGACATCCGGGAACCCGGCCAGGAAGTCAAACTGGAAGAGAATCTGCGCAGCTTTCTGGTTGGCGAGCGAGCGGTGGTGATACTGATCGGGCGCCCACGGCTGCAGGACCAGGCAACTTGATCATTCTTTGGAGACAGGAACATGACATTCAGTACCACAGTGGAAACCAGGGGCCGCGAGGCATGGATCACGCTCGAGGGCGAACTCGACGCAGCCGTGGCCGGAGAATTCCGTACGGCAATCGAGCGCCTGGCCCAGGAAAAACCCGAAAAGCTCGTGCTCTTCGTGAACAAGCTGCAATTCATGGCCAGCGCTGGCCTGCGCGTACTGGTATTCGCCAAGCAGCGGATGGGAAGCGAGGTCGGCATACATGTTGTCGGCGCCACGGGCCCCGTCCTCAACACCTTGCAGATGAGCGGCTTTGACCAGTCGGTTTACCTTCAGGAAAGCTACCCCTGAGCTTGGCGCCCGCCCGGTCATGGCAAGGCACAGCATTCCGGCCAATCTGGCAGCGCTCTCGGCCATTCGTCATCTGGTCACCGAGGCGTGCATCGAGACAGGACTGGACGGGTCGGCGACTTATCGTCTGACCCTGGCCGTGGATGAGATCGCCACCAACATCATCACCCACGGCTACCAGGAACAAGGTTTGACGGGCGATATCGTGATTTCGATTGAAACAGAGGACGATAAGCTGACCGTCATCCTCGAGGATACAGGC
>NZ_JDSS02000032.1:91945-94268 GCF_000584955.1 Candidatus Accumulibacter vicinus | reverse complement strand
CGTTATCGGAACGTGATATCGGCGGGCTCGGAATCTACCTCGCGCTGCAAGGCGTCGATCGCTTCGACTATCAGCGTTGCGACCAGGTCAACCGCAACATTCTTGAAGTCGAACGGCCCCGCTGACCTCTGGCTGGTCTGGCAAAATCGACCTGCTCACCGGCACATACCGAGCAGGCCGGGGGTACTGCTGTCAAAATGGCCCCTACTGCGATTTGCTTCTCAAATTTGAAGGAGATACTCATGACAAAACACAAAGCAAGCTATTATGAAAAATTATCCGCAGACTATTCTCGACCCAATCTGGTCTCCCCCGCATTGCAGGCAGAGCTTATCGAGTTTGGCGAGAGAATCGTCGCGATGAAAGAAGAGGAATTACCGGCGATTGATTCGAATTATACCCTGGCGCAAATTGAAAAAGAAAACATGGAGTGGTGGCCCACCCATTGCGAGGCATTAAGGCAAGGTCGCGGTGATATCTTGACAGGTGAATATAGAAATGATCTTGTCTATTTTTGCCAGGATGGGCCCTATCAGGGAGTGGAGCAACAGAAGGAACGCGAGAAGCATTGGTGGGCATTAATCGCCCAACCCGGAGTCACCATGTGCTGGCCGATTGTGATGTTCTATGGCGAGCATACCTACTTCGAATGGAAGTGCGTGGATGACATCACCAATGAAACTCTTGCCAAGGGCAACGTCACCTGGGTTCGTCGTGGTCACCGGGGAGGCTGTTATCTCAAGACCGAGCAACTGACGTTTTATCGGGATGTATTTGCCGAAGAAAGCTTGCTGAAGTTGATCCAGACTTAGGAAATCATTCAGCATGGTTGGTTCATGACTTGTTTGTCGCATATTTTTTGTTTCGGCCCACCGCTCGAACTCGCCAGCTTCTGCTCGCACAGTTCGAAGAACTCTTACACCCAGCAATTGAGGAGAAATAGAAATGCCTGTAATCAGTCTTGACATCATTGGAGTCAGAAACGGGATCCCCTTTTATCCGACAGCGACAGAGGTTGCCACTCTTCAGAACCAGATCACCAGTGCTGAATTAGGGGTGCTGTCGTCCAATTTCCCGAATCAGTTGGGCTTCGTTAGCCATGTGGATCCGAAAACGGGGTTCAATCAGTATGACATCGCGAAGCAAGCGGTACGCGATGCTTTTCCTGGGTATATCGTCGTTGCTGCAGATCAGTCGGCCTATCCGACTACCGCGTATACCGCAAACCTGAACAATGGGATCACTGTATTGGCAGATATTCGCATTGTCGAACTGGCCTTGAACGAGACCATTCAGGATGCCATGCTCAGAAGCCTGACCACAACCATCCAGTCCTCCTTGAGCACGAATTACCCGGATCTCAAGATCAATGTCGCCGCGACCATGATCACGGGCAATGTGGATATTTCCCTCCCTGGCGTATTGAATGTTGCCGGGGAACCCGTGGATGGTGTAATCAGTGCGATGGAACGAACTTCGGCGGATGGTACGCAGAACGCCAGTTTTCATCAATTCTTATGGGACCGTATTCTAGCCGCAACCGATGCCAAGAGTCTGGATTTACACTTGCTCAATCAACTGGACAATATTGACGGTCTCCGTGGCGGCGCCGGCAATGACATCATCGAAGGAGCCAATGTCGGTGACTTTCTGCTATCCGGCGGGGCGGGCAATGATTTTATATTCGGCGGAGGTTATGCTGATATAGGTACCAATGTCATGGATGGCGGCGCCGGCAATGACATTCTGGTTGCCGGCGGTCATAAAACCAGCCAGTTGGCTCAATATCTGGCCAGCAACCCCTTCACACCAAACATGCCAATCAATGCCTTCACTTCCATCACACAAAGTGTTGCCGACAACTCTGCCGGCAGATCATATAATGTTTTTTCATTCCATAACAATAGCGGAAAAGATAGAATTTTCAACTTTCATGCTGCAACTGACAAAATTCAGATCGACGCCGGGATTAATGGCTCCAATATTACGAACCTGAGCAGTCTCATTCAGCACATCACTATTTCAGGAGACAACCTGAGCATCGACTTGGGCAATAACAATACCGTCACCCTGGTCGGTGTTGATATTGCAGGATTGAGTGCAGGAAATATTGTGTTTGTTTCATGAACCGCTGATTTAACCGCCAGAAATTGTTATGGTATAGTTTGGTCATTCCAACGCAGCCCGAATTGCCCGATGAAGAAGATCAGTAATTCCTAGGTTGAGGGCAAGAAGGGTCAGGCGACGAGAGCAGTTTCTGGCGGAGAGGGAACAGGTCATGCCCTGGCCGGAACCAATTGAAGCGATCGACCCGCACTCTCCA
>NZ_JDSS02000032.1:91795-91935 GCF_000584955.1 Candidatus Accumulibacter vicinus | reverse complement strand
CGGGGATTGTCGATGCGTCGCTGTCGCTGATCGTGGTCGAGACGATATAAGTTCAGACTTCCGGATCTTGGCGGGGTATGGAGATAGAATTCGGGAAGGCTCTTTATGCGTTTCGGACGGCTAAGCCAGAAGGGCATTGC
>NZ_JDSS02000032.1:91317-91524 GCF_000584955.1 Candidatus Accumulibacter vicinus | reverse complement strand
GGGGAGGGGAGATTCGTGAGTCGCATACGCGACTTTCACATTAAGCCAGAAGGGCATTGAGGAGAGGTTTCAGCAAGCCTTTGCCACGGATTCTGGCGTTGTGCACGAATTGGAAAAAGCCCAAGTAGATGGGAAGTTTCTCCTGTGAGCGTCCCCGATGGGGACGTCACCAGGAGCGCAGCAATGACCAGAAGCCTTCCATCGTAT
>NZ_JDSS02000032.1:90932-91049 GCF_000584955.1 Candidatus Accumulibacter vicinus | reverse complement strand
GAAGTTTCTCCTGTGAGCGTCCCCGATGGGGACGTCACCAGGAGCGTAGCAATGACCAGAAGCCTGACATGGACCTCATGGAACCCATCGCCATCCTCATCGCGGGCGTACTTGCCC
>NZ_JDSS02000032.1:90509-90922 GCF_000584955.1 Candidatus Accumulibacter vicinus | reverse complement strand
ACATGGACCTCATGGAACCCATCGCCATCCTCATCGCGGGCGTACTCGCCCCGGCTGTGGCACACCGTCTTGTGTCCGTCACCCCACTCGAGCAGGCGAGCGTAGATGTCCTGCTCGTCCGTATAGACGGTCGTGCCAGGGGCGATGGCGGCCAGAATCAACGGCTTGAGGGTCGTCTTCTGAACGTTTTCGAGCATCCGCACCACGACCTCTCCGCCGCGTTGGAGCATCCCGAAGACCGGTGGCTTCTTTTTTTCCAGGGTACCGCCGCCCGCCTGCGCCCTTCAGGCGCCGCCATCGGCCCTGACGGCCTTTTTTTGACCACCTCGGGGTGGCCCTTGTGGCCCGCCACAACATAAACCTCGTCACACTCCACCTCGCCCGAGAGCGTCGGCTCCGCTTGCACCGCCACA
>NZ_JDSS02000032.1:90104-90499 GCF_000584955.1 Candidatus Accumulibacter vicinus | reverse complement strand
GATGCCTCGATTATGCGTTTGGCACGCGAAAAGTGTCGAACTCGGGTTGCCCCGGCTGTGGCACACCGTCTTGTGTCCGTCACCCCACTCGGGCAGGTGAGCGTAAATGTCATACTCGTCCGTATAGACGGTCGTACCAGGGGCGATGGTGGCCAGGATCAACGGCTTGAGGGTCGTCTGCTGAACGTTTTCGAGCATCCGCACCCCCTCTTCGCCGCGTTGGAACATCCCGAAGACCGATGGCTTCTCTTTTCAGACCCAACTCCTGCCCGATCTGCTCGTTGGAGACGTTCAGGCCCATCCGGTACAGGCACAAGATCCACACCCGAGTGGCGGGTGGTGACCCGCGAAGATGTCCCGGTCAAGTCGTCAAAGTAGCGCTGGCAAGCCGTGCA
>NZ_JDSS02000032.1:89977-90094 GCF_000584955.1 Candidatus Accumulibacter vicinus | reverse complement strand
CTCGTTGGAGACGTTCAGGCCCATCCGGTACAGGCACAAGATCCACCCCCGCAGCGGCGGGTGGTGACCCGCGAAGATCGTCCCGGTCAAGTCGTCAAAGTAGCGCTGGCAAGCCGT
>NZ_JDSS02000032.1:76996-89658 GCF_000584955.1 Candidatus Accumulibacter vicinus | reverse complement strand
GCCCTTGCCGGGTCACTTCGGGCGACGCACAATGCGGACAGCGTACTCCCTCCGGCCAGCGCCGTTCGCGCACTTCGTCGTAACACTTGGCATCGTCCAGCAAGTTCTGAAGGTAGAGCATCGGGCCAACATCATCAAGGCATCACAACCGAAAATTCTATCGGAATGGCGGCCTGCCCCCGCGCAAATCTTCAGCCGTCCGAAACACATAAAGAGCCTTTCGGAAATCATCTTAGTCTCCGGCTTCACTCGCATGGCCATGCCCACCTCCTCGGACACCCACGCCCCGCCACACCCGGGATCATGCCAATATACTACACCAACGCAACTTGGAATCAGACGACCTGGAGAGCCTTCAGGATCGGTACGTTTTTACGGTCAAACTCTGTAGCATGACGCACAAGTTCAGCCATATTATCTTCGACGGATTCAATGGCCACTCCTTCTTTCGTGATACGTTGATTCAATATAGCCAGATGCTGCCAGACAAACTGAGCCCACTCCTCCGGGGTTTTCTTGCCTAGACTACGGGCTAACAAGAAGAGTTGCTGGAAGCGGTTGACCGTCAGCCCGCCGCCGGTGACTGGACTGGCGAGGTTGGCTAGATCATTGCTACCCCGACACTTGTTCATCAAATGCAGGTTGAGCTTATCCGTGAAACGTTTGGCCCTGGACACAACTGACTCCTCCTGGGCAAGTGCTATATCACCCTTTCCAATCAGAATCATGACCGCCTGCAGCACTTGCGCAAAGACGATATTTTTATTCTCTACGGCTCGTTCAATCTGTTCCAATGTTCGCGCCTTGTGATCACTCAGCAAATCCAGGATGGGGTTATAGACATTATCGTTGAGCGACGCTTCGCCGCGCGATCCATTTACTTTCAGTTCAACTGCATCTCGGTTAATCAGCAAGATGACGCGCTCCGCCCTGAGAAGTTGACCACGTGTAAAAACATCCAGTTGTCTCGCCCCCCTCACCCAATAGTCGCGACGGAACTGGGTATTGCACATGAAATCCCGCACCGTTTCACGGAACATCGAGTCGGGAATCTCTTTCAGAAAGGCCAACTGGTCGTCAGCAAGGTTCACCGAATCGACATGGTCCAAGTAATGCGCTGAACACACAAAATTCAACTTGGCGGGAGCCAGCCAGTCTGCCATACGAGCAAAAGACATGGGGTGCCAGTCTCGGTTGAAGTATTCATGGGCCAGATAGTTGCGGTTCTGTCCTTTCATTTTCTTGATCCGTTCAGCTACCTGCGGGTTAGCGCGCGCATAGGCTGGATGGGTCGCAAGCATACGATCAGCGAAGTCGAGGGCACTGTCGATGCGACTGACAATGCCTTGACCGCAGCTCCCCAGGACGTCCGCGTGGTCAGTGAGAAGCTCTCGCATCGGCAGCATTGCAGCCCAGCCGGGCTGGGTATTGTAGCTAATATAAAGCACCCCGCCGACCTTTAGCTTGCGGTGGAGGAAATCCACGATAGCGGCACGGTTATCATCAGAAATCCAGCTCCAGATGCCATGCAGGCCGATGTAGTCGAAATCAGGAAGATCTGGGCGGGCACAAAATTCAGCAAATGCCTGGTCAAACAGATGCGCATTGGCACCGGATACTGAGGCGATTTCCTGTGCAAAACCGGCTTGAGCCGGGTTGAAATCCGTGCCATACCATTTCGTCAGCGAGGCTGCAGCGTGAATGCCGACGCTAAGACCCTGACCAAAACCCAGTTCACAGGCCGTACCCACATTGGGGCAGATGACTCCAGCATTAAGAAATGGAAGCCGCAGCCGCAGCGGATTGAGTTCGGTGTAATACCCGTAGGTGTAGCCAATGTCGGCCACGTAGCCGGCAGTCCAGTCAGTCATCATGATTCCTTAGGAAATGGGCAGGGTTTTTTCTTGATATGCGTATGCGGGCGGACCAAGGAAAAACCCCGTCCCTTTTGACAGGAGACGGGGTTTGAGGACTTCTCGTTTGGCGGGTCAAGCGTTGAACTTCCCCCCAAAAGAGATTAGAAGTTGATGAGAGTCTCCGACACCGCAGCTACAGCAACCAGCTTGATAATCAAGTCAGCCGCCGCAGTGAAGTTCCCATCCTTGTTAACATCGATCAGGACGTAGCTGTCAGCGCCGCCAAGGTTGGTGTAGGCCACACCACGGTTACCCGCGACGGTGCTGAACAGGTTGGCAACACTGGTCAAGTCGGTAGTGCCAGCAACGGATCCGGAGACATCAACCACACCACGTTGTGACCCAGTGAAACCGAAGTTGGTCAGATCCAGACGGTCAGAGGTATTGGCCACTGGGGTGGGGTCACCAACCGAGTCGAAATTCGTTACCGCATCAAAGCCGGTATCCGCGGCAATCGTGATCTTGCCATCCTTCGAAGTGTCTGTGATTTGCGAATCAGTCGCTGCCTTGAGGACATAAACATCACGCACAGCACCAGCAGCTCCAGCTTTGGCATCCAGGGTCACAACGTCAGCGCCCTTGCCGGTATAGATGGTGTCACCCGCCTTTCCGGCTTTGTAGGTATCAATACCATCAGAACCGTTGTAGGCAACGCTCTTGGCGTGACCAGTGAAATCGATGGTCACATTGCCGGTCGAACCCGATGCATCCACCTTGGTCACCACACCAATGGTGGTCACACTTGACAGATCTACAGAAGCGTCGCCCTTGATGGTGATGGTTTCCGCTTCAGTAGCCACAAACTTGGCCGTCAGCGTGCTCTTCGAAGCCTTCAGTGCATCAGTGCCGCCATCCAGAGTCGTCGTGGTAGCTTGAACGACCAGGGTTTCGACACCAGCAACCGTCACGGTGTTGGCATCGATATTACCGTCGGCCCCATTATCCTTGTTGCCATCGTTGAGGTTCGCAACCAGGGTGAAGGTTTCCGCATTGCCCTTCACGGTTGTACCAGCATAATCCTTGCCAGTGACCGTGATCGCTTTGCCAACAGCAAAGTCTGCATTTGTTTTCGCCTTGCTGGCGATGGTCAGCGTGAAGGTGTCGGGAGCGTTCTTGAAATCCACTGCACCAGCCAAAGCACCGGCGATCGCTTCATCAATCTGAACCGTGGCAAAACTATTCAGAGAAACATCATAGTTACCTGTTCCCCCGGAAACGTCGAGAGTTTCAATGTTGGAGATGTACTTCGCGGTCGTGGCATCCAGTTTCGAACCATCACTGATGTTGATGATATCGGTTCCATCGCCACCATTAATACCCTTGCTTAAATTGGTCAGTTGGTCAGCAGTTCGAATAATGTCATTGCCCTTGCCTGAGCTGATGGAGCTTCCTGCGACCACAACGGTATTGCTAATGGTATCCGCGCCATCACCCGTCGTAATATCAGAAATGACCGTACTCTGAACATCCACTTTGACGCCACCCGTATTGGCGGAAGAATTAAATGTTTTCAGTGCGCCGGTAAACGCTGCACCAGCTGCACCAGTCAGATCGACGGAACCAGCCCCAGTCACGGTCACCGCTGTTGCCTTTGCCGCTTCGGTGAGCTTCAGAATATTGGTTCCCGTGGCAGCAACGGACAGCGTCGTGATTTTCTCGGCGGCGGTCGAATCCGTAATTTCCACGTTGGCGTTGTTGGCGGTCACGTTCAGCGTGGTGACCTTGGAAGCAGTAGCTACGCCAAGATCTACCACGATTTGCGTTGGAGTGTTGACATCTGGATTACCCGCACCATCCAGACCCAGAGCCAGCGTGGTCGCCGTCGAAGCGTCAAAATCTACGCTCAGCAACTGATTATTCACCGCCAGGTTGGCGACGGACCCGATTTTACTGATGGTACCGGATTTAGTCGTGCTGTTTGCGACGGTCACCGTGGTCACGCCGGTAGCACTGGTCAGGTCAATCCCTTTGGCTTCTGCGAAGCGAAGATTGACATTCTCGATGTTCTTGAGAACAGGGGCCGGGGTAGCGCCGATGATGGTGGCATTCAAAGTGTCGGTGCCAGTACTACCGTCCAGAGCATCGAAGGACTCAAGACTGTTCACCGTATCGCCCTTACTGTTTTGCACGATGAGGGCATTGAAGATGTCATTACCGCTGCCGCCAGTGAAGGCGGGGCCGCTGTTCTCACCAATAGTGAGTGTGAAGGTCTGACCACCGGTACCGGCGCTATCCAGAAGGGTCGTCGCTTGCGTCAAGGGCGTAGCGACACCGGCAACAACCGCTTTAACCGAAAACGCTTCTGGCAATTCCGTGATTATGTCGGCTGCGGCGGTTACGGAGTAGGTCGCGGTCGTGGTACCCGCCTTGATCGTGACATTCGAGGGATTGAAGGAACCTGCCGCAAAGTCGTTCAGGTTGGTATTGTTGGTGCCCTGATTGGCAGCACTTGCATCACCGGGGACTACCGAGAACGCCACCACCGTGTCTGCCGCAACCGGTGCACTTGCCGTGACGGTATAGATCACCTCGGCGTTTTCAAACACGGAAGCTGCATTTGCCGAAATAGTGTAGGACAATGGCACGTCTGTGATGGCCGTCGTGACCGTCGACGCAGCACCGATGACTGCGCCAGTGCCCGTCGGAGCTGACAACGTGACGCTCAGTCCTTCACCGGTTTCCGGACTGAGCGCGTCGGACGTAACAGCTGTCTTCAGCGTCACGCTAGTCACGGTTGAGGTCGCTGGGATGGTTAATACGTTGCCCACCAGGGTAATGCCGGCAGCAATCGAGGCCGCATCGAGCGTCAGGGCGTTGGCGAAGTCTGTACCTGCGGTGGCGCCGCCAGTCTGCGCCAGAGTCACGGTGGTACCGTAGGTGACCCCCGCTACGCGGTTGGCCAAACTGACCACGAAACTGGCATCCGTGCCTTCGGCCGCCGCGGCAGCACCGGTGACGGAAAAAGTCGGTACGGGCGGTAGATTAGGCGGGACCACATAATTCGGAGTGCCGCTTCCCGGAATGGCGGGCGCACCCAAGGCCGCTGCAAATGCTGCGTAAGTCTGGTTTGGAGTGACCGCCGCGTCGCCTGCGGTGGCATTGGCGCCAATGTCATAGGTAAAGGTGGAAGCGCCGGTAATCTGTATCTTGGCACCGTTGGACAAGGTCAGTTCAACGGCGTTTGCCAGGAAGTTGCTGGAGGCGATGGTCAGACCATCGGCCAACTGAACCTTGTTGGCGCCTTCGGTATCGGTGAGGGTGATCACGGCACTGGCCGGGATCAGTGCGGAAATGATGTAGGTGTCATTACCCTGGCCGCCGCGATAATCGACGCCATTAGCGGTCGGAATGATGAAGTCGTCAGCGCTTGTGCCTGCAAAAGTAGCCATAGTGTTTTCTTCCTGTTGAACAAAAAATTAATGAACAATCAACACGGCGCTACAGTACATGAGACTGTACTGTAGCGCCAACAACATTTGGCCTTAAGCCAGGGTCTCCACAACAATGGTTGCCAAAGCCGCATCCGCGATACCCGCCAGAGTCACGCCACCCAGAACGCCTGCGAGCGGGTCGAAATAGATGGTGGTGTTGCCCGGCGGCGGCAGGGCGAAGGGGTTTTCGGCAATCGACACACCAGCAAGCGCCATGAACTGCGCTTCCGTCAATACCGTGCCGGTACCGACGTCGTTGAACACCAGCTTGTCCTGCGTGACATCGAAGCCGGTGATCGTGACTTCTCCGTCGCCCGCTTTCGTTGCCCGTCCGGCCACTATCGAGAAGTCATAGACAAAGGCTTCCGCTACACCCGCCGCAGCCGTGACCGACCCAGTGCCCAGATCGACATTAACGAACAGAGAGGGGGTGAGGCTGGTGTCATTGATACTCACGCTGCTGGTCGCCGTCGTTCCGGTGATCGACATCGTCAGCGTCTCGGCGCCTTCGGTAGTCAAGTCTGCCGTCGGGGTCACGTCCAGAATCGCGGCACCGCCATTGACGGTCACGGTACCAGCCAGAGCCACGGTGGTGTCGGCCACGGTAATGCCCGTCCCAGAGAGAACGTAGTTGAGTACCGTTCCATCTGCAACGTTGGTCGTCGCCAGGTTGAATCTGACCGTCGCTCCTTCATTGACGTTTGGCGCCGAGGACGTCAGCGTATAGGTCGGCGGAGTCGGATTAATGCTGGTGTCATTAATGACCACGCTGCTGGTCGCCGTCGTTCCGGTGATCGACATCGTCAGCGTCTCGGCGCCTTCGGTAGCCAAGTCTGCCGTCGGGGTAACGTCCAGAATCGCGACACCGCCATTGACGGTCACGGTACCAGCCAGAGCCACACTGGTGTCGGCCACGGTAATGCCCGTCCCACCGAGAACGTAGTTGAGTACCGTTCCATCTGCAACGTTGGTCGTGGCCAGGTTGAATCTGACCGTTGCTCCTTCATTGACGTTTGGCACCGAGGACGTCAGCGTATAGGTCGGGACAGGGGGCCCCTCCCACAGCTTGTACTGAGCGTCGTTGAAAATGAAAATGTTGGCGCTCCCAGCCGCGTCTGGAACCCCGTCAGCATTGGCGTCATTGAAGAACGTCGTGGCACTCGTGGCATCGGACAGAATCATCGGCGTACCGGAGTTGTTTTGCGGATCACGGATGTCAAACACCAAATCATCCGTCTGCGTGTAGTTTCCGTCCCGATTCACATCGACAAAGACACGGAAGTTCGTCGTGCCGGACTCACGCTGGATATTGATGACCCGCTCAACGCCTGTAGTCAGCGCCCCTTCGCGGAAGAAATTGGCGACGTTAGTGATACTGTTCACCGTCGCGGGTTCGCTGTACAGAATCGCTTGAATCGAGTCGGCGATGCCATCCCCCCCGGCAACGACCACCCCAGCCGCATTGACTACGTCGTCCTCGGAAGCGCGGATGGCACCGAAATTGAAGCTGCGCAGATCGATCTTATCTGCACCCACCATGGCGACACCATCCCGATCGAGGTTGAAGCCGTGGAACTCATCCGGCAACGCCAAGTTGTTCGACTGGGCGGCAGACGTGTAGACCACCTCGAACTGAGCATCGACTGCATTTACCGATTTGTTGAGATACTGGATATCCTGACCCGACGATTGTGCCACCCGCATCAGGATTGCGGTCTCATCGGCATTTCCCGTGGTGTCGTAAAAGGTGTAGTCGTGATCGGCAAGAATCTCCGCTGCAGTGGTATTCAAAGCCCCATTACCGTTCTGGTCTATCTGCATCTGGCTGTTGGCGGCAGCTCCGCCATCGGTAAAGACCGACGCCGCAGCAGCCAACTTGACGGCACCAGCGTCCGAGGTGTTGAATACCAACAGATCGCCTGCGGTGAAATCCACGATATTGTCCTGGCTATCGTTGAATCCCCCGGCCACCGCAATCACGGTCGCGGAATCGCTTTCATTCTCGAAAACGAATCGATCGTTACCGCCACCACCGGTCAAGATGTCGCCTCCTCCGACTACTGTTGGTGCAACGCCGGAGGTATAGCCCCCGCGACCGACGATCCAGTCGTTTCCACCATTGCCAGCAATCGCATTGATGCTGCCATTGCCATAGAGACGATCGACAGAGGCCGAACCGGCGATGTTCTCGAACCCGGCGAAGTAGATCGCCGTACCCTGAATGTTCGTCGGGCGATCAGCACTCAACACATCCTCGACGGCAACACCTGCAGCGAGATCGACCAAGTTGTAGCTGTCAATATCTGTCGTCAGCGCAGCCACAGAAACGACATCCGAGTTTTGCGAAGAGCCCTTGACCGTCAGTGTTTTCACACCGCTAGCATAGGAAGAGGCGGTGACGTTGATCGTATCGCCATCCACGGTGACCGCTTGCGTCACCGGCGTACCGGCGACCGCCCCTTGAACAGCCAAAGTAACCGAGGCGCTGCGGGCGCTGTAATCGACCAAGTTCGCACCCGCCATAAGATTCATGGTCTGAGGAGCCGCGGTCTCATTGTCAGTCATTACAACCGTTTCAGCGAAATCGCTACCCTGAACTTGGGTCCAGTAAGCATCGCCGGCAGCATTACTCCCGGTACGCTCCATAAAGCGAGCAAAAACGGTACCAGCCGTGCTGTCGCGCACTTCAATACCACGGACCAAATCGGTTGTGACGACGGTGTTGTTGCCATTGGGTTCGGCATATTCATTCAGTGCAGCGAGGGATTCCTTCGAGAACTGAATCGTTGTATCCATCGTCGCTGCCGACAGGTCGATCGCGCTCAGGCTGGTATCGGTAGCAAAGAAACGCTCGACGCCAGTAACAAAGTCCACACGGTCGGCCACGTCGTCGGTAAAACCGAATCCACCACCGGCCGTTGCGTCCACCAAAACGTAGTGCTTGCCAGCGCCCGAGGTATCGACGGAAACAGCGATGTCATCTGCAGCGTTGAAGTAATCGACGGTGTCATTCGTCCCGTCGCCCAGGTTGAATTTGATCAGACCGGCGTTTTGAACATTCAAACCTTCGGCACTGCCTGCTACCGACACCCGGTTCAGCGCCACCTTGGTGTCCACCAACTGAGCATTGAAAGCGGTGCCTGCACCGGCATCACCGACGATGACACGGTCGTCACTGGCGCTACCGGTGACGATCTCCAGCTGGGTGATGCCCGTGATTTCCAGCGTTTCGTTGCCGAAACCATTGCCACTCTTCGAGACACCCCCCGTTTCCAGAGTATTCGCTTCGAGGGAGGCCACGCTGGTGACTGCGTTGCCACCCCCCATTGACTTGTACACCGTTTGTGCCGTGCCAAAGCCAATGGTTGCGCCGGCGATGGCGCTGACATCAAGAACATCGCTGACATCGACGACATCGAGGGGAAGCTTGGTATGGTTTGCTGCAGCGCTCACGTCGATGCGCTCAGCACTGATCAGCGTGTCCTTGGTCACGGTACTCCCCAGGACGCCACCAGTCATGCTGATCTCGTCGGTATTGGCCGCCGATTCAACCTTGACGGTCAGATTGGGTGCGTCTTTGGGAAGCGCCAAGGCGGTACCTGCCGCGACGGTATGGGTGTAAGCAACCAGATCTTCCCCTTCTGCAAAAGTGGTCGTGTTGTCCTGCTGGTTGCCGAGGCTGATCGTGTTGTTGGCGCCGATTTGCGACGCGTCGATATTGACGGTGTCGTTGGCGTTACCGGTGGTCACGTTTTCCTCACCGTATACCTGAGTTACGACGTAGCCACTGTAGTCACCCGTCGCTTTGTCAAACCCGCCAGGAACTATTGTGATGCTGCCAGAGTTGTTGCCATCAATAGTGTAGCTGACCGAGGGAGTGACACGAGTCAAATTGACCGTCAGGCCTTCCGTTCCGGTGATTACATTTGCGCCAACGGCGATTGCGACGTTGTTTGACAGCGTCTCTACATCGAGACTCGAAGCGCGGCTGTTTTCAAGCATGCGAACCGTTTCGATACCATCAAAGGTGGTCGTTCCAATGGTGGCGCCGACTCCATCCTGAGCCAGCAGTACGCCCTTGCCTTGCCCAGTCTCGCCCAACGTACCGTCGAGCGTGGTCTTGAAGCGAGTGCCCGTAGCGAAGGTGCTCTCTTCGGCTTGCAGGACATCGTTGTACTTGAAGATCGACAGATCAGCGTTGGTGGTGTTGCCGCCGCCGCTGACCGAGTCCGTACCCCTGGAGACCAGAATGCGGTCGTCACCGGTACCGGCATTGATGATGTCGTTACCGTTGCCACCGATCAGCAGGTCGTCGCCATTGATCCAAGTGTTTGGCGTATCGGCGTCGAGCGTAGCATTCGTCCCGGCCAATGTCTCACCGGTATCCTTGGCAGTTTGCAGCCGCGAAACGGAGGTCGCACTACGCCCAAGAAACAAGACATCAGAGCCATTCAGGTTGCCGTTACGACCATCGAAACCCAGCAGGTCGATATGAGTATTGGACTGATTGTGGATCGCCGCGTTACCCGCAGCCGAACCCGTTAGTGCGTTGGTGACGGTTACCGATGTGTTCATATACGTTTGCGAACCACCGACGATCGCCTGCGTCACCGAAAAGACGGCGATGTTACCCAAGACGTCTTGAACACCTGCGGTTGTATCGGCTTCATCGAACTCGGCGACTTCCGTGTTATTGGTCGCAACGACACGGCCGGAACCGGAATTCAGGTCGAGTTCGTTGTTGATGACCGCAACCAGTTTGGCCGACACCGCCTCGGAGTTCTCGCCGCTCAACGCGGTGTAGCTGTATTCCTTACCGTTGATGGTCACGGTAACCTTGTCGCCCTCGCTCACGTCGGTAAGCTTGATCAGCATGTTCTGAGCTTGTGCCAGTTGCGAGCCAGAGCTGTCCAGACGCGTCACCAAAGCCGCCGCATTGCTGATTTCTGTGCTCAACTCATTGGCGCCGAGGTTGATTGCGCGGTTATCGTAGGTCTTGATGACGATGATGTCGTTTTCGACCACATTGATCGGTGTTCCGCCTGGGGTAAAGGTGGGTGTTGTCGAAGCAGCGCCACTACCGAGGATTACACCGACGCCATAACCCTCGGCCACCGTGTCGGAGATGTCGCGTCCTGATTTGTCGGTAACCACGAGCGTGTTGCCCACTGCCACCACCGAAACTTGCGCGTCTTGAGTATGGTAAGCGCTATTGACCACGGCGGCCAGCGCAGTCGCAGACTTGGCCGCAGCGAGCGCAGCCGTATCGGGCACCGTGAAGGCAACGCCACCGATCTTCAGGTTGAACAGTGCAACCTGGACATCAACCGAGGTAAGATCAGTCGAGCCAAAGTCGACCGTAAGACGTGAAGAACTGATGTCACCTGCCTGCGGAGCGCGGAAATCCTGAACAAAGGAACCAACCCCAGTAGTGGCATTGGTGTCGTCCCACAGGTTGTCACCATTGGCATCCTTCTGGCGATGAACGGCATCGACACCATCGCCGAATGCGAAGATGAATTTGTCGTCGCCTGCACCCCCCGACAGGTTGTCATCCCCTCCTCGACCTTCGATGCTGTCGTTGCCGGTACTGGCGTACAGGGTGTTGTCTACGCCGCTACCCCGCAGATCGAGGTTGGCGTTGATCGCCAAGTAGTTCTGCTGATTGTTGAAGGTCAGTTCCGGGCTGTTACTACCGGCCGCCTTGTAGTCGATCCTTCCCAGACCGGTAGCAATCACACTTTCGATACCGGTCACAGTACCGGCCACACCAACCACCACTTGGGGCGCTGTGTAGTTGGTAGCGTCTTGCGAGGTCGCGTTGGAGCCGCCGTAGTTCTTGAAGTTGGCAGCACCATCGTTGCCGAGATCGAAACGCACGACCTTGTCGGTAGTCACCTGGTTGAGAGCATCCTGCTGCGCCGTCGATTCGCCAGCGGTGGTTGCCCCCTGTAAACGCCCCATCGAGAAATCGGTCAGATATGCGGTATCGCCGGTGACCTTCCTCTTGTCAGCGCTAGTCGTGCCGGTGTCGCTCCCACCAGCAATCGTGCCGCTATTCATTTCAAAAACGATGCTGTCGTTGCCGGAACCGCCAGACAGATCATCCCGACCATCGGTGACTACCCCGTTGGCGACGTTCAGGTTCAGGCCACCGCTAGCGTCCAGCAAATTGGGGTTGTTACGGTTGGTCATCAGGTACTTGAGATTGCCACCGAACAGGATGTCATTGCCCGCCCCACCGTCGATGACGTCATTGTCGTAGCCACCGACAATGACATTGGCTGCGTCGCTACCCGTGATGTTCAACTGCGCGGACGAACCGATCCCATAGTTCTCGGTTCCGGTCGTTGGTGCGGTGGAACGTAAGTCGACGGCACGCCCGCCAAGCTTCACCTCTACATCGTTGAGATGACCGTACAAATTGCCGGAGGCATCAACACTCTCGATATCCCGAAGGGTAGCTCCTACAGTACCCGAGCTAACGACAACCGAACCAACCGCACCAACAACACCCGACCCGCTCCCTTGGAGGACAATGGTAGTTGGCTCATTGTCGTCAGAGGCTTCGATTAGGAGCCAGTCGTTATTCTGTGAATTAACGCCGCTGAAGGCAACAGCCAAGCCGGCGGCAGAATCATCCGTAGTCGTACCACCATCATAAGTCGTGCCGTTGCCGTCGGTTGGGTCTAGCGCGGAAAGCTCACCGAAGAAGAAGTCGGTATTACGACCGCCGGACAGGTAATCCGCACCACCACCGGGGCGTGTAGGTGCTACCCCTCCCCCGGCGAGAAAGTCGTTACCAATCCCACCGAAGATCGCGTCAGCACCCAAACCACCTAGAACGATGTTGCCGTCGGTATTAACACCGTCTCCGCCGTAGCCGGTGCCGTCATAGCGAATGTCACCTAGGAAGTTATGGGTTTTGTCAAACTCGTTCAGTGGATTGCGAGCATAGGCATCGACGATTTCAAAGTTGGCCGCTTTTCCGGTAATTGCGTTTTCGACACCGTCATTGGCGATGACACCATTGCCGTTCAGGTCGAGACCCTTGATCTGGTTGGCCGGATTAGTGAAGTCAATGCGCACATCCTGGTCACCAGTCAGGCGCATGACATCCGCGCCTGCCGCGGTTTCTGGAGTGAGCACGAAGGTCCTGCCGTCAAGGAGGGGCAGTCTCGCAATGACGGTGCTGGCCGGATTCTGGCTGTAGGCAACAGATACAGACACCAGATCTTCCCAGGCCGAGGCGAAAGAGCCAAAGAGGGGGTCGTCGGTCAGCTTAGCAAAATTGCTCAGAATCTGGCTGATAACC
>NZ_JDSS02000032.1:74610-76678 GCF_000584955.1 Candidatus Accumulibacter vicinus | reverse complement strand
GAATCTGGCTGATAACCGCCCCCCGCTCCCCAACTGGAGTGCCGTTCAGCCAGCCGGTGAGGAAAAGAACACCTTGGTCGAAGGCGTCGCCAGTCAGCCCAAGGTTGGTGGCAATAGTGGTCGCCACGGTTTCGGCCGGCATCGAATTGAAGTCGCGAACATAGAGCTGATTGAAAAAGGTGTTGATATCATTGGGGGGAGAAACCGCAGCTAGAACCTGCCGACCGGTATTAAAATCGAGAGCCACATCGTACAAAGCACTGGCAAAGCGCGCAACGACGACGTTGGGGGTCGATATATTCATGAAACTTCCTTTCAAGATTGTTGAATGAACTCTGTGCACAAAGCAAAACCGAGCCGAGGCATCATCATTTTATCATTTTACGTACACTCGCCAACACTCACTGAAACAAAGCGTTTTGGCGAATATGCGATCCGCTTACGCCGACTTTAGTTTAATAAAGGCCGGACGATGTAACTAAATACAACATTTATCACACTACCGGACGAGCGCATACTAGCTCGCCAGGATCCTGCTTGTTTGTGATTTCAATCACAAACACCGATCGCACAGCCGCATCTATTTCGTAGCCAAAGCAAGCTCTCCAGGGCCTCCGCACTCGGAATGGAAAACCTAACCCATTGTTTATATGAGGTTTCAAGCCGTCTCTGGAAACCAAGGCAGTCCGCCGTGATGTTGGAGACCATCTGCGCCGAGCCCTGTGCAAACTGGTGGACCAACTGACCGGCACGACAGTACGGAAGTAATAACAAAAAAAAAATCATACACTTACGCCATATTCATCATATGCTATCCGAGTGCGAAGGCCCTAGCAAGCCCCCCCGGCTCAGCGCCCGTGAAACTTGAGGCCGAAGTATATCGCATGATTTTCCATATTGAACAGGGCTATGTTGCTTTTTTGCAACGTATTTTCGAGATAAGCCACAATAGACCACTGATCTGCCAGCGGATGTTCGTAGGACAGGCGTCCCGCCAGGCGGTCGACGCGGCGCGGCTGCCCGCCGAGCAGCGAACTGTACGGGAGGTCGTCGAGGTCCCGGCCACGCTGGACCCACAGCGACACGGTGTCCAACCCCAGCCTGCGGGCAATGCCGAGGGTGATGTCGGAGCGCCGCTGGTCGCCGCCCGGCCGGTCGGAGTCACGCGCGCGGTCTTTGCGATCCTGTAACAGGACATTGAAATCCCAGACTTCGCCTCGACAGAATAGCCAGGCCTTGGGGCCGGCATAGCGGCCGGCCTGCAGCGGGGCCGCGGGAAAGTCACGGTTTTCATCACTGTAGCCAAGATTGCTGGCGCAGCCGGCGGGTGCAAATGGCGGCGGGAGCTGGTAGAGCAGACCCCAGCCGGTGCTGGTGTAAGTCGGCTGATTGGCCATCCAGAGCCGGGTCTGGCCGAAACGGAAGCCGATCTGCCCAGCGAGGAAGGGATGAAAGTAGGCGGCGTTGGCACTGACGATCGCCTGGTTGGTGTCCGACTTGCCGGGACTGTTGCGGGTGCTGATTTCACCGTTGAACAGGACCATTCCGCCCCCCCAGGCGCGGGCGGCGGAACCGACCCAGGCGGTGCGCGCCGCGCCGCCGGGAATGCGCTCGTTGTCGGCCAGTTGCACCGGGAAACTGCCGCCGGGCAGGGTCAGGGTCAGGAACTGGATGCCAGGAGCGCTGTTGAGATTCGATTCGGCGCCCCCCAGGAACTCGATCGACCAGTCCAGCCGCCAGCCGTCTCCCTTCCAGACGCCGAGTTGCTTGGACAACCACTCTTTCAATACGAATGGAATATCTGGGCGTTGCAAAACCTTTTCAGCGATGATGATGGCAGAATCCCGTTGGCCCATTTCTGCGAGCGCCTGCGCGTAGTCGAGCTCGGTACCGGCCAGGTCGGGATTGAGCAGCAGGGCTTTCTCCAGCGCCAGGGCCGCTTCCTGGGGACGCCCGAGGGTCAGCAGGAGCACCCCCTGATAGGCAAAATAGTCGGCCCGATTCTGGCAGGGTTCTTCCAGACCGGAAAGGCGGGCCGCTTCCGCCTCGCGCTGGGCCGGCTGGATGG
>NZ_JDSS02000032.1:69785-74269 GCF_000584955.1 Candidatus Accumulibacter vicinus | reverse complement strand
GCTGGATGGGTGACTGGACTGGAAACGAGAGGGGGCAGGTAGCGGCCAGCGCGGATGCTGCCACCGGGCTGACGGCCCCAGCCCACAGCGCGATCCCGCAGAGGACCATGGAGCCGGGGAAAAAGTGGAAAAAGGTCGACCGGCTCATGGTGATGGGGTGCAAATGAAAGTGTTGAGTGAATGGTGATGTGCCCCCCACCCTATGTACGCTCCTCCCCCGCAAGGGGGAGGGGCGGTCAGCGATCTTCCGGACCCTCCTGCTCCCCTCCCCCCTCGCGGGGGAGGGGTCGGGGGAGAGGGGGCTGCCTGTACTCGACCGCAGTCAGCACCGCCTCCAGAACGGCCTTGGTGTCATTCCATATCTCGTGATTCCAGAATCGCAGGACCCGGAATCCCTGTGACTTCAACCATGCATCGCGTCTTTCATCGCCTGGTGATTCATTGTGTTGCCCACCGTCGGCTTCTACGATGACATGCGCACCGAAATGCACGAAATCCACCGCATACGGACCAATCGCTTGCTGCCGCCTGAACTTTTCCCCATTCAGCCGATGCCCTCGCAACTGCCGCCAGAGCAGATTTTCGGCTTCGGTCATGTGCTGGCGCAGGGATTTGACGAATTCGTGTGCAACCATTCCCCCTCTCCCCCCACCCCTCCCCCGCGAGGGGGAGGGGTGGTCAGCAATCTCCCGGACCTTCCTGCAGTCCTTCGACCCTCCTGCTCCCCTTCCCCCTCGCGGGGGAAGGGTTGGGGGAGAGCAACTGTGTTCCCGGTCAAGCGTTTTTAGGGACATTTTGATGTTCTGGATTCCACGGAATACCCGATTTGACGATGGCGTTCATAATCGTCAGCATCTTGTGCATGCAAGCGACCAAGGCGACCTTTTTGAGCTTCCCGTTGGCCAGCAGCCGTTCATAGAAGGTCTTGATCACCGGGTTGTACCGTATGGCACTCAGCGCCGCCATGTATAAAGTGGTACGTACTGTCGCGCGACCACCCCAGGTGATGCGCTTGCCCTTGTGGCGACCGCTGTCCGCGTTCAAGGGGGCCACCCCCACCAGCTTGCCAATCTGCGCATGGGTGAGTTGCCCCAACTCAGGCAAGGCGCCCATCAGAGCCGCTTGCATGCAGGGCCCGACTCCTTTGAAATCTTTGAACAACGCGAGCTTATCGGCAAAATGCTCCTTTAGCATGCCATCGGTGTTCTTATCAATCACCGCAATCTGCCGATCGAGCATCTTGAGCACAAGCTTAATGCTTTTGTGTTGCGACGGATGGCTCGTGGCTAAGCGGTTTCCTTCCGCCACGCGCATAGCGACCAACTGGTTATGGCGCACCAGCAAGGCTTCCAGTGCCTCCTGCTTCGCGTCGGGCAGTTTCATCAACAGCCGTTCCCGCTGCGCGGACTGGTGCAGCGTTCGTCCAAAGTGTGAGAGCACCCGCGCATCAATAGCGTCCGTCTTGGAGAGGTATCCCATTGATTTCGCGAAATCTCGCGCCTGCCTTGGATTCACCACCATCACCGGCAGACCGGCCGCACAGAGCGCCGCTGCCGCTGGGCGCTCAAAGCCGCCCGTGGCCTCCAATAGGATCACGCCAATTCGCTCAGCAAGCGGCTTCAGCCGGTTCACCAAGGCGCCGATCTCTGTCCCGCTGTTGGCAATACATTGGGTCTTGGATTTGTCGTCCAGAGCCACTTCCAGAGTCTCTTTGGCAACGTCAATGCCGGGAAAAATCAATTCGGAAACGTTCATCTATGGCCATCCTTGCAAATACGAGGTCACGCTCTTGCGACACGTGCCAACCAGCAACTGTTCGGTATTCAGACAAACGGCTGACCAGGCATGCCAAGTGCTCTCCCACGGGCTTGAGATCCCAGAGGGGTGTCGGGCTATGCCTCGCCTTCCGAACTCTTTTTCACAACATCCATGCGGCTCTCTGCGACCCACACCTTGGGGCTCTGCCCCAAACCCCGCACTCGCCGTGAGGCAGGGGCTGGGGATACTACACCCATCCCCTGCCCCTGCCTCAAGCGTATTTGGCTTACAGGGCGTCAAGAGGCTTTCGCGGCATAAACGCGAGAGAAAAAACCTCTCTCGCATTTATTCCACGGTCCTCTTGACCCCCTTTCAGCCATCACTTCCCATGCTCTCCCAAATGAACCAAAAACCATGAAACGAAGCATACAAGGGGGGTCTCTGGGGTCTGTACTCGACAGCGGCCAACGCCGCTGCATCGAAGTCAGCCGCTGGTCTGCTGCTCGGCTTCCGCGTCGAAGACGAGGCGCAGATGACCCTTGGGATATTTTACAGGGATCGCATACACCGTGCGCGGCTCGGTCATTCCGGCCAGCAGGAAATCGCCGAGACGGTGTGCGCGTTCAGGGTCGGTGCCGGCAACCGCCGAACCGATCAGGATGGGATGGGCCAACTCGCCAGTGAGCGCCTGCAGGCGTGTGGCAACGGTCACTGCTTCACCCAATACGGCATGGGTCCGTCTGGCGGCCGGCCCGAAAGATCCGATCAGAACCGTGCCGGTTTCCACACCAATGCCAAGATCCAGCGGCGGCACATGCCGTGAAGCAATGCGCGGCAACTGCGGCGTACAGACCCGCCAAAGTTCTTCCGCGGCATCGAGGGCGCGAACGCCATGGCCGGTACAGGGCGCCGAGCCGTTCCAGACCGCCAGCAGGCTGTCGCCGACCATCTGTTCCACCACCCCGCCATGCGCTTCGACGATGCGGCTGGCGGTGGTGAAGAACAGATGCAGGACCATGGCGGTTTCCTCCGGCGGGCGGCCTGAGCAATAGGCGGAGAAGTTGCGCAGATCGGCGTGCAGCACGGTCGCTTCGCAGCGTCTGGCGCGCACCTGCGCGCTCGGCTCCTGGGTGGCCACCTGGCGTGCCACCGGTTCGGGCAGGTAGCTGGCCAGATGACAGTAGAGACGCTCACGCTCGCAGCGCAGGCGGGCAAATTCGCCGGCACTGAGCAGTGTGGCAGCGAACACGGTGAACACGCCGGGAGCAACCCAGCCCAGCCACAGGTGCTGATTGAGCAGCATCAGGGTGCTCAAGCCAAATATCGCCAGGATGTTGGCCAGGGCCACCATGGGCAGGACGAGCGCTGCACTGCGTGGTGCCAGGCGCAGGGCGGCGAGCAGCAGCAGCGCGCTCAGGCCACCCAGCAGCCAGGACCACAGGGCGCTGCCGCGTGGCCGATAGGGCGTGCGATCATCGAGCATCGCCGAGAGCAACTGCGCATGCACCTCGACGCCGCTCACGGCGCGTCCCTGCGGGGTGGGGATGGCGTCGCGAGCGCCGAAAGCGGTGGCCCCCACCAACACCCAGGCGCCCTGCAGCAGGTCGACCGGCGCCCTGCCCTGCAGCACGTCTGCAGCCGGAATGGCCAGCAGGCCAGCGCGTGGCATCCGATAGGAGACGCGCAGGTGACCGGCCCCGTCAAGCGGCAGACGCACGCCGCCGAGGTCAAGCCACCAGGGCGGATCGAGCAGCGATACGCCGGGGTGCAGTTCGGGAATGGACTGACTCGCAGCCATGACGCCGGCAATCGCCAGCGAGGCATAGGTTTTGCCGTCGTGACAGATCAGCGCCGGCACCTGGCGGATCGCGCCGTCGGGGTCCACCAGCGGCGTGATGTGGCCGGCGAAAGGCGAAGCGCGCAACTGGGCGTCACTGGCCATGTAGCCATAAGCTCGCTCAGCCGGCCGGGGACAGGCGGTTAATGGCAGCGCACCCGCCAGTTGGCCGCTGTGCACTGCCGGCTCGGGCGACAAGGAGAAGAGCTGCGCCATGACCGTAGGCACCGCGCTCGCCAGGGCGCTGGACAGGCGGGCATCGTCCGGACTGGGACCATCGAAGAGGATGTCGAGGATTTTCAGGCTGACGCCCGCCTGGTCCAGTTTCTCGAGCAACTCGGCCTGGCGAGCGCGCGGCCATGGCCAGGCGCCAATCGCCTGAATGCTTTTTTCATCGATATCGACGATCACGACGCGGCGTTCGACTGCCTGCTGGTCGGCCATTCGCCAGGACAGGCTGGCCGAAAGTTCGTCCCATTGGGACAAATCCGACAGGCCAATGGCCAGCAGCGTCAGGGTCATCGCGGCGAAAAGCGCGGCGAGTCGCAGTCGCGCCGGTTTCTGCAGCAAACCCACGGTGAATGCCGAAGGGATGCGACGGAAAACCCCTCTGAAATGGTCGGTCATGGACACGGCTCTTTCAGCGACGCCAGAGCGTGGCACCCATCAGGGCACCATTCCCGACGGATTTACTGAAGAAATAGCCGGCCTGGCTGGTATCCAGTGAAACGGCACCGGATACCCGGTCAGCGGCGCCGTTGCTGAGAAAGACCCCGGTCGTCCGATCGATCGTTCCAGTCGCGGTCACCGCCTGGGTACCGACGCGCTGAGCGGTGACGGCAAGCTGCGTGGCGAAGGTGTTGCGACCGAAATCGATGCTCAGCGAACC
>NZ_JDSS02000032.1:68948-69427 GCF_000584955.1 Candidatus Accumulibacter vicinus | reverse complement strand
GCGTGATAAGTGTGCTCTGGATTGTTGTAGGCTTCAGCCTGGCATTGGTCAGGGTATTGGTGATGGTCTCGTTGCGGAACAGGAAATAGTAGCCGTCGCCAACCGTCACACGGTTACCACTGAGCGCCTCCTTGAAGGGAACGGTCAGATTGTCGCCCGGTCTGACGTTGTCGCCCCAGCGCCCCCAGGTCAGGCTGTTGGTCAGGGGCGTAGGCGTCACAGGCGTAGGCGTCACAGGCGTAGGCGTCACAGGCGTAGGCGTCACAGGCATCACCTGTTCCACCCGCGCCCGGATCTCCGCTAACACGGTTGCTTCCCGCTCCAGGACCGGTCCAGGGATTCCTCCGTCCGCCACTACGGTCGCCCTGTTGGCGCTGCTGATCCGTTCCTGGAACAAGGTCGGAGTGATCTTGCCCCCCCCCTGCAGGGAATTGACCGGCTGCAGCAGTGGCTCGCGGGCCGCCTGGCGATACACCAGC
>NZ_JDSS02000032.1:58119-68923 GCF_000584955.1 Candidatus Accumulibacter vicinus | reverse complement strand
CATGCCGCTCATGGTCGCCGCCAGTTCGCGTGAGCGAGGGGTGGCGCAGGGCCCGAAACCGTCGACACTGCAGGCGTTATCCAGCGGGGCAAGGACGATCGCCCCCTGGTTGACCAGGACAACCGCGCGCTTTGCATCGGCCTGGGTGACGAAGTCGGTTCCCTTGACACCGATCGCCACCAGCGGCGTGTTCAGGCGGAACTTGTCACGGGCCGCTTGTGCCGCCAGCCCGGAGATGCCGCGCATGGTTCCCGTTTCAAGGTAGAACTTGATCAATGATGCCGAGGGATTGGCCGGGTCATAGCGGTATTCGACCACTTGCAGCACCGAGTCCGGGCGGACACTGACCAGTGCGCCATCGACGAATCGGACATGCACATGCCCGTTGGTGGTGGTGCGGATGACATCGCCGGGAACGATACGGTATCCCTTGGTGACGGACTCGCTCCTGCCCTCGCGCTGGATCTGGCTGCTACCGATACAGAGGGTCACTTCACCCACGGAAGTAGAAGACGCACGCACGGCCGACGCCAGCGCCAGCAGTGCCCACATCAGCAGCAGCAAGCGCAGCATCCGGATAGGGCGAAGCGGCCTGTTCATCATCGTGATCCCTTCATGTTCAATGCTGCCAAGTATAAGTCCTTGATCAGCCAGTGCGATGTGCGTGGGATCACAAGCGGTCGGCAGGCGGCTGCCGCGACTTTCACGAAAAAATTTACGGCCCCGTGTTTTCATATAGGAGTTTGTGTTATCATCTCCTATATGACTTCCCCACTGCATATCATCCTCCATACCACACCCGAGCAAACGGCACGCCTGCAGGCTTTGCAGGTGGCGTTCGCCGAAGTGTGCAATGCGCTGGCACCGGTGGTGCAGCAGACCCGATGCTGGAACCGGGTGGCCCTGCACCACATCACCTACCACGACCTGCGTCAGCGCTTTCCGCAGGTGGGATCGCAGATGGTCTGCAACGCGATTTATTCGGTTTCGCGTACTTGCCGGCTGATCCTGCAACACCCCAATAGCCCGTTCAACATCACCAGCCATCCGGATCGCCCTTTGCCTCTGCTGCAGTTTCTTCCAAGTGCCCCGGTCTATTTTGACCGGCATACCCTCAGCCTCAAGGAGGGTATGCTGTCGATGTATACCCTTGACGGGCGCATGCGTTTCCAGTTGACGCTCAAGGCGGAGGATGAGTTGCGTTTCCAGCGCGAGAAGTTACGAGAGATCGTCCTGGCACGCTCCCCGCAGGGATACCAGCTTTCCTTCTGGCTGGCGGCGGTGGATGTCGACGAGGACAGGCCGGCCAGCCTCGAAGCCGAGATGCCGGAATATGTATTGGTGCACGCCGCCGCTCCGGACAAAGCCCCGACGATCCCGCAAGCCACGGCGGTCCTGTCGTGAGCACCGCTTTCTACCCAGCCGCTGAACAACCGGCCATCCGGCAGTTCCTGGCACTCCGAGAGAATCCTCATGACTCCTTCTGAAAGTCGCTCTGAACTCCGTGCAGCGATCCTCGAGCTGAAGCCCTTCTTCAGGAAGGCCGCTTTCTTCAGCGTCTTCTGCACCTTGCTGATTCTGGCCCCCACCGGCTACATGCTCGAGGTATACGACCGCGTCATCAACAGCCGCAATTCCGATACCTTGCTGATGTTGACCCTGCTCGTGCTGTGGTTCTATGTGGTCATGGAGTTGCTCGAATGGGCGCGCGGCGGCGTCATGCATCAGGCCGGCCAGGCGCTCGACCGGAAGCTCCGGGAACGGGTCTTCAACGCGATTTTTGAAGCCAACCTGCGCCGTATTCCCGGTGGCACCAGTCAGGCCCTGAACGATCTGCGCAGCATCCGCGAGTTCCTGACGACGCCGGCGCTCACGGCGCTCATGGACGCGCCGGTTTCGCTGCTGTTCCTGATTCTGATCTATATGATCAGTCCGCTGCTCGGCTGGATCGCGGTACTGGCTGCCCTGATCCAGGTCTTCCTGACCTACCTGACCGAAAAGAACACTCAACCACCCCTGGTTGCGGCCCAGAAGGACGCCATCGCCGCCCAGAATTATGCCAACGGCACGCTACGCAACGCGCAGGTGATCGAGGCGATGGGGATGCTGCGCAGCATCCATCAGCGCTGGATGAGCAAGCAGCGCAGTTTCCTCCGCCTGCAGGCGGAGGCCTCCGATCATGCGGGCAGCAATGCCGCGCTCTCGAAGATGCTGCAGACCACTCTTTCGGCGGCGCTCCTTGGCCTGGGCGCCTGGCTGTCCATCAGGGGAGAACTGGCTGGCGGCGCTGGCATGATGATCGTCGCCTGGGTGCTCGGGCCGCGGGTACTGGCGCCGCTGGTGCAGGTGGTCTCGCTCTGGAAGAGCGTCGTCACGGCCCGGGACGCCTATCAACGACTGGACAAGCTCCTGCAGGCCCTGCCCGAGCGCCAGAAAGGCATGCCCCTGCCAGCACCCAAGGGCCATCTCGCGGTGGAAGGAGTGGTCGCCTCGGCCCCCGGTAGCCAGATCGCGATCATCCGTGGGGTTTCCTTCAGTGTGCCGGCAGGACAGATTCTGGCCATCGTCGGCCCTTCGGCCTCCGGGAAATCGACTCTGGCGCGTCTGATGGTGGGTATCTGGCCGGCGGCGAACGGCAAGGTACGGCTTGATGGTGTCGATATCCACCCCTGGAACAAGGAAGAACTGGGACCGCACATCGGTTATCTGCCGCAGGGCATCGAACTCTTCGGTGGCTCTCTTGCCGAGAACATCGCACGTTTCGGAGAAGTGGACATGGCCAAGGTCGAGACGGCGGCGCGTGCGGTGGGACTGCACGAGACCATCCTGGCGTTGCCGGACGCTTATGAAACGCTCATCGGCGACGAGGGTTGCTTCCTTTCCGGCGGTCAGCGCCAACGGGTCGGACTGGCGCGCGCCATTTATGGCCATCCCAGATTCGTCGTCCTCGATGAACCCAATTCCAGCCTCGACGAGACCGGTGAAGCGGCCCTGGTGAATACCTTGCTGGCGCTCAAGGCCCAAGGCACCACCCTGATCGTCATCACCCATCGCACCAGTGTCCTGGCTGCTGCAGACCAGATGCTGGTGTTGCGCGATGGGCAGTCACTCATGGCCGGGCCGCGTGACGAGGTACTGGCGGCTCTGCGCCAGGCAGCGGCCCAGGCCACCCCCAGCGGGAGTGGCCTGGCCGCCGCCTCCGCCGCTTGACGGTCATGCCACGACTTTCAGATCAACTCCGGACCTCCATGAAAACACCTTCCTTTTTTCAGCGCAGCGAACTGACGGCCACGCTCTGGTTCTTCCGGCGGGAGTTCCTGGTCGTGGGAATCTTCAGCCTGGTGATCAATCTGCTGATGCTGACACCGACCATCTACATGTTGCAGGTTTATGATCGATTCATGACCGGCCGCAACGAATCGACCTTGATTGCGGTCTCTCTGATCGTCCTGTTTCTCTTCGCCGTGATCGCCTTCGCCGAGTGGTCACGTTCCCGTCTGCTGGTTCGCCTGGGTGTGCTCCTGGACGAGCGACTGAACAGCCGGGTGTTCAATGCCTGCTTCGAATCCCACCTCAATCAGAGCCGGGACAACCCGGTAGAGGCGTTCAGCAACCTCACCAACGTTCGTCAGTTCATTACCGGCAATGGCATCTTCGCGTTCTTCGACGCGCCCTGGAGTCCGATTTACCTGCTGGTGCTGTTCATGCTGCATCCGTCGCTGGGCGTCCTCGCGCTGGTGTTCGCCGGCATTCTGATCGGGGTGGCGGTCTTCAGCCATCGCGTCACCCAGACCCCGACACAGAAAACCACCGAAGCCGGGGTCAAGGTGGCGGTGTATCTGCATAGCAAGCTGCGCAACGCTGAAGTCATCGAATCTCTGGGCATGCTCGGCAACCTGCGCCAACGCTGGCTGGGCCACCATCAACGGCATATGTCGCTGTATTCGGCAGCGCAGGATCGGCAGCGACGCATCCAGGCCTTGAGCAAGTTCATCCGCTACAGCCAGCAATCCTTGATGCTGGGAGCCGGCGCCCTGCTGGTGATCGAGGGCGAACTGACCGTGGGCGGCATGATTGCGGCGAATGTCCTGATGAGCCGCTGCCTGCAACCGATCGATACGATTGTCGGTAGCTGGACTGGCTGGCAATCGGCCCGCAAGGCCTTCGAAGCGCTGGAGTCCCTGCTGCGAGATCATCCCGAACGGCCGGCCGGCCTGATCCACGAGGCGCTACGCGGCACAGTGCGCATCGAGAACCTCGTGGCGACGGCGTCGAATCGTGCGCAACCCATCCTCGCGGGGCTCACTGCCGAGTTTCCCGAGGGGGAGGTGATTGCCATCGTCGGCCCGTCCGGCTCCGGAAAATCCACTCTGGCGCGTTGCCTGGTGGGTATCTGGCCGGAAGTTCAGGGCCGGGTTCTGCTCGATGACCAGCCGATCGAAACTCTCGATCGGGAGGAACTGGGGCCATTCATTGGCTACCTTCCGCAGGATGTCGAGCTTTTCGAAGGCAGTGTGGCGGAAAACATCGCCCGCTTCGGCGACATTGACTCCGCCCAGGTCATCGAAGCCGCACAGCGGACGGGCATCCATGACATGATCCTGCGCTTCCCGCGGGGCTATGACACGCCCATGGGGGAGGCCGGCAGCTTCCTGTCCGGAGGACAGCGGCAACGCATTGGTCTGGCACGGGCGCTGTATGGCAACCCCAGCCTGATTGTCCTCGACGAACCGAACGCTAACCTGGACGACGTCGGCGAGGCGGCGCTGATCCGCGCCATCCTGGATCTGAAGGCGCAGGGCAAGACGGTGATCTTCATTTCCCACCGCATGAACATTCTCGCCGCCGCAGACCGGATACTGGTCCTGGACAACGGCGTGATCCGGAATTATGACCAACGCCAACCGGTGATGCCTGCCGCGCAAGCGCAGTCCACGGACCAGAGTGCTGGCGTTCTCACTCCTCAACCCGCTTAATTTCTGATTCAGGACCTTCGTTATGGCTATTCGCAATATGTTGGATCGTCTCCAGGGACCCAGGGCCATGCCCATTACACTTGAAGGGGGAGCTGATCTGCCGATGGATACCGGCCATCCGATGCGCGTCGGCCTATGGGTGCTCGGACTGGGCTTCGGTGGCTTCCTGCTGTGGGCAGCCCTGGCGCCGCTGGACCAGGGGGTGCCGACCAGCGGACAGGTCGTGGTGACCGGCAATCGCAAAACCGTGCAAAACCTCGCGCCAGGAATGGTCGACGCCATCCTGATCAAGGACGGTGACGAGGTCAAGGAGGGCGACGTTCTGCTTCGACTCGACCCGACACAGGCACGCTCGCAGTACGAGGTGGCGCGCGCGCAGTGGTTGGTGGCGAAAGCCATCGAAGCGCGACTGCTGGCCGATGTCCAGGGCCGTTCGGAGATCGCATTCCCCGAAGATCTGCTGAAGGACAAGGACGATCCGCGAGCAGCCAGTGCGATGGCCATCCAGACGCAGTTGCTGCGTTCCCGCCGTGCGGCCCTGCAGGCCGAACTTGGCGCCATGGAGAACATGCTGGCGGGCCTGCAGTCCTCCGCTACCGGCCTGGAGGCCACCCGACGCGCCAAGGAACAGCAGTCGAAGCTGCTGCTCGAGGAACTGAAAGGCCTGCGGGAGATGGCGGCCGAGGGCTACCTGCCACGCAACCGCCTGTCCGAGCAGGAGCGGCTGCTGGCACAACTCGGTGGAGCGATCTCCGAAGACCTGGGGAATCTGGGACGTACCCAGCGGAGCATCGGTGAAATCCGGATGCGCATGCTGGCGCGCCAGCAGGATTACCACAAGGAGGTTGAAAACGGGCTGGCCGAGGTCCAGAAAGAGGTCAGCGCGCTCGACAGCCGCCTCAAGGGACTGGCTTTCGAACTGGCCAATACCGAAGTCCGCGCCCCCAAGGAAGGCGTCATCGTCGGTCTGAAAGTGCACACCATCGGCGGGGTGCTGGCCTCGGGAACCCCCCTGATGGAGGTGGTACCGAAAAACGAGCCTTTGCGTATCGATGTCATGATTCCTACCACCTTGATCGACAAGGTCAAACCCGGTTTGCCGGTGGACATCATTTTTCCGGCTTTCAATCAGAAGGTGACGCCCAACATTCCGGGCGAACTGGGACAGGTCGCCGCCGACGCGACAAACGATCCGCAGGGCAGGATGCCTCCTTACTATCTCGGACAGGTGGTGGTGACCCCGGACGGGATGAAGAAGCTGACGACGCACGAGATCAAGCCGGGCATGCCTGCCGAGGTGATCATCAAGACGGGTGAGCGAACACTGCTCAACTATATCGTCAAGCCGCTGCTGGATCGGGCGAAGCCCGCACTGACCGAGGAATGACCATGGGCAAATGGACTGTCACGTTGACCGGCTGTGCGCTGGCGCTGATGACTTCGGGGGTATTCGGCGCAGGCCTGCTGGACGCGTATCAGGCGGCTCGGCAAAACGATCCGACCTTCCGGGCGGCCCGCTACGAACGGGAGGCAGGCCAGTACGCAGCCGATATCGGTCTCTCCGGCTTGTTGCCGTCTGTTTCGATCGCCGGGTCCTACGCGAAGAACAACGGGGAGAGAGAGTCGACAGTGGTGAATGTGACACAGTCGCTTGATTACAACGACAAGCTGATCTCCATCACTTTGCGACAGCCCCTGTTCAACTACGAGAGCTTCGTCCGCTACCAGCAGGGCAGCGCCCAGGTCGCCTACAGTGATGCGGTGTTCGACCGCAAGGCGGCGGAAATGGCCGTCAAGGTCTCGGGCGCCTATTTTGATACCTTGCTGGCGATGGACAGGCTGGACCTGGCGGACGCCGAAATGACCGCTTATGAAGCCCAGCGCCAGTTGGCCGAGCGCCGACGCAAGGGCGGTGAAGGGACCGTGACCGAAGTTGCCGAAGCCGAGTCCCGCTTACAGCTCGCACGTGCAGGCCGCGCCGACGCCTTCGACCGCTGGTCGGTGGCGAGGCGCAGGCTCGAAGGCATCACCGGCACGCCGATGGGCGACCTGTGGACGCTGCGCCCGGATTTCGTTCCCATTGGCGTGCAGCCCAGCCAGCTTGACGAGTGGTACGCGCTGGCGCAGGAAAACAACCCGGAGATTCGCGCCCAGCGCAAGGCATACGAGTTGGCCAGCCTGGAAGTCAATCGCAATCGCGCTGGCCATCTGCCGCAGTTGGACTTCGTGGCGCGCGCGACGAGATCGGAAAATGAGTCCATTTCCACACTCAACCAGAAAACCTCGGTGACTGCCGTCGGCGTACAACTCAACATTCCGCTGTTTGCGGGCGGCCGGGTCAACGCCCTGACCGGACAGGCGGTGGCCAACCGCGAGCGGGCACTGGCTGAACTGGATGGGATCGTCAACGACGTTCAGGTCGAGATCAAGCGTCAGTTCATGGCGGTCGAGACGGGTAGCCGCAAGGTGACGGCCTACCAGAAAGCGGTCGAATCCAGCGAGGTGGCGACCGAAGGAACGAAGCGTGGGATGGCGGCCGGAATTCGCACCAATACCGACGTTCTCGACGCCGAGCGGGTGATGTTCGCCGCCAAGCGTGATCTTGCACAGGCCAGGTACGAGTTTCTGGTCAGCACGCTACAGTTGAAAACGGCTGCCGGCGTCCTGTCGGAAAAGGATATCGTCGAGATCGCTGGGCTGCTCCTGCCGCGGCCATAAGCGCCTGGATTCGACCCTCTTGAGCGATCGATCGATCAGTGCCGAGCCGCTTGCCGTGCGGCCCCCCGCCACGCCGGCAGAGGGCGAGTATTGCCCGGATGTCGTGGCTGTATTGGTCACCCACAATCCGACCCCGAAGACCTTGCTGCCTGCCCTCGAGTCCGTGGCCCGTCAGGTTTCCGCGATTGTGGTCGTCGACAACGCGTCGGAACATTCCCCCCAGGGCTGGATCAGGCACGCTAGCCGGAACTTTCGAGCGGCTGTCGAGGTGTTGGTCCAGGAGAACAATCTCGGATTGGGCGCTGGTTACAATGTCGGACTGGATCAGGCGCGAGCGCTTGGGGCCGTGTTCGTGCTTCTGCTCGATCAGGACAGCGAACTGGAGTTCGGGACGATCGCCAAGCTTCGCGCCGCTCATCTCGATCTCGCCCGACGAGGAGTGATGGCCGCGGCAGTCGGGCCACGCTATCGCGACGCCAGCGACGCTTCGCTTTCGCAATTTGTCCGCGCCAGCTGCTTCAGATTCAAGCGCGTCGGCTGTGGGGAGAACGGGGGCACCGTTGAAGCGGATTTTCTGATTTCATCCGGTTCCTTGCTGCCCATGGCCGCCATTGAAGCCATTGGGAAAATGGACGAGGGGCTTTATATCGACCACGTCGATACCGAATGGTGCTTCCGGGCTCGTTCCCTCGGCTTCGGGATATTTGGTGTGTGCGACGCCATCATGCGCCACTCCCTCGGCGAGCGCAGAGTGGCGATCTGGTTCCTGCGCTGGCGCAAGGTCCCGGTTCATTCGCCGTTCCGCTATTACTATATTTTTCGCAACAGCATTCTGCTTCGTCGCAGATCGTACATGCCAAAAAAGTGGAGGTGCGCGGATTTGTCGCGATTGTTCCAGATGCTTTTCTTCTTCGGCCTGCTGGCACCCAACCGCCTGGCCAATCTGCACATGATGTGGTGCGGCCTGCGCGACGGCATGAACGGCGTGGAGGGCAAGCTCTCCCGCTTGCGGGCGCCAGGAGATTCGTGAGTCGCTGAGGACGGCATCAGGAGAGATCGGCAATGCGGGGTGGCCATGCCAGGCTGAAAGCATGGGTACCGAGGCTGAGATTCGGTGAATAAGCTGGGTCGGCGGCCAATTCGTCTGCCCATCGGCCCTGCATGAACGCCACTTCCGAAGCCAGGCATGCCTGATTCTCAGGGGTTGTTTCCTGGCCGTGGCTGGCCAGCTCGTCATGGCGCATTTCTGCATAAGGCGTCCAGACGTTCCGATAACCTGCCTGCCGA
Source organism: Candidatus Accumulibacter vicinus (assembly GCF_000584955.1). Taxonomy (NCBI): domain Bacteria; kingdom Pseudomonadati; phylum Pseudomonadota; class Betaproteobacteria; genus Candidatus Accumulibacter; species Candidatus Accumulibacter vicinus. The sequence continues at coordinate 59,942 of NZ_JDSS02000032.1, read as the reverse complement.
AGCCTCAGACAGAAATCGACGTCGTTAAATGCCACCGCGAGCCTCTCGTCGAATCCGCCCATTTCTTCGAAAACCGATTTCCGTACCACCATGCAGGCTGCAGTGACCGCGCTCAGCGACTGATGCAAGGCCGCCCTGCCGAAATAACCGATATTTCCCCGCTCGCAATTCAGAAAGGAATGGCCGGCCACGCCGCCCAGACCCAAAATGAACCCGCCATCCTGCAGCCGTTGGTCGGGAGACCACAAGCGCGTACCGACGGCACCGACCCCGTCCTGCACGGCGAAGGAAACCATCTCTTCCAGCCAGTCCGGCGTGATGATTTCGATGCCATTGTTCATCAGGCACAGCACCTTGCCCCGCGCCTGCGCCGCCGCCCGGTTGTTGAAGCGTGCGAAATTGAATTCCCCACCATCCTGTAGCACCCGGATGCCACTCTGGCGGAAGCGATCGAGCCATTGCAAGGTGTCCGCGTCTTCGCTGCCGTGGTCGATGACGATGATTTCGTAAGGCTTGTAAGTAGTGAGCCCGCGAATGGAGTCGATGCACAGACGCAAAAGATTTGCCCGATCCCGCGTGGGAATCAGAATACTTACCAGCGGTGCAGGTTCGGGCACCGGGAAGCGGACTCTGGTATGCAGGGGAATCTCTGGCGCGGGCATGACTGCGGCCGCCATCCCCCGTCGCTGCAAATGCTCGGTGAGTGCCCGCTGGGCGGCTGTCAGGGCATAGGGCTTCTCGTCCATGGAACTTGCCGTGCTCCCCGCAACGATCCGCCAGTGGTAGAGCACCCGAGGAATATGGACAATCTGCGCCGGCCGCAGGCGCTCCATGGCACGCAAGGCCAGATCATAATCCTGGGAGCCTTCGAATCCCTCGCGGAAACCTCCGATCTCCTCAAGCAGGGAGCGCCGGTAACACCCCAGGTGAGAGAGCATGTTCTGTGCCAGGAGCAGTTCGTAATTGAAATCACACTTGAAATACGGGCCGCAACGTTGGCCGTCGGATGAAAGCTTGTCTTCGTCCGTGTAGATCAGGCCCACCTCGGGATGCTCGATACAGCACTGAGCGACAAACCACAAGGCCAGCGGATGCAAGAGATCGTCGTGGTCCAGGAGAGCGACGAAATCGCCACTCGCCAGCGCCAGCGCCGAGTTGCTGGCGGCGGAGATGTGACCGTTGACCAGGCGAAAAACTACCTGGATACGAGAATCGGTCGCGGCGTGACGTTCGAGCAGCGCCCTGACCGCCGGGGAATCGGAGGCATCGTCGGCGACGCACAGTTGCCAATGTGGATAGACCTGGCCTAGCACGCTGTTGATGGCTGCTTCGAGCAGCTCCGGATCAGAGTTGTAGGTGGGCATCACCACCGAAATGATTGGTGGCTGGTGCCAGGAGTCGGCGATCTGCCGAAGCCGCGGATAGCACTCGGAAGCGGGTTCGAAGCGGCTGATCCAGGTGCTGTAGTCGCCGGCGGTTCTGATTTTTCCGTCAAGTTGTTGCTGCAGTCCCGGCCACTCGGGCGTCTTCCATGCTGCGCGCTTGAGGAATCGCCAGGCCCGCACCGGGTTGCGCACAGCCTGGTTCAGCAAGGGCAGGTAGGCGATCGCCTTGCGTACTCCGCGCAGCGGCCTGGTGACGCGCCAACTGCTGCTCCGCCAGATCGCCTCGATATGTTTTAGCCTTTCGTCGAGCAGTTCGTCTTGTCTTCGGAGTTGCAATTGCAGTGCCGAAATACGCTCTTCGAGCTGGACGATGAGGCGTTGCTGCTCGGTGCTCCGCTCTTGCTGCTCGGTGATCCGCTCTTGCTGCTCAGTAATCCT
>NZ_JDSS02000032.1:52603-58094 GCF_000584955.1 Candidatus Accumulibacter vicinus | reverse complement strand
GTGATCCGCTCTTGCTGCTCGGTGATCCGCTCTTGCTGCTCAGTGATCCTCTCTTGCAATTCAGGGTAGTTCCACACCTGGGCCATGATTCCCGCAATCTGCCCTTCGCTCCACAGGTGTCGCCACTTGCCATAGACACGGGCATAGGCGGAGCCGACAGAGGGCGCCATCGCATGCACTCCTGAACTTGCATGCATGCGATAACAGGCGGAAACGCCGGGGACATGGATGAAGCGGGAGTGGCAGGCAATCTGGAGCCAGAAATCCCAGTCCTCGAACAGATCCAGGTTTTCGTCGAAACGGCAACCCAGATCGATGACCTGGCGCCTGAAAAGTACCGCATGCAATGGCATCAGGTTGCCCGCCAGCAGGCGCAGTTCGTCGAACGGCAGATCAATGGGGCCACCCTTGGGTTGCCCATCCTCATCGATCGGCTGGACACCGGTATAGGCAGCCAGCAAATCAGGTGCCTCCGTCAGCGCCGCCGCCAGCTTCTCCAGATGGCCGGGAAGGAGCCAGTCGTCATCGTCCAGGAAGAGCAGGTAGGCGCCGTTTGCCGCGTCGAGCGCCACGTTGGCGGCGCGACAGCGATGCCGGGGACAATCGCTTGAAATCAGGCGGAGCGGATGCGGACCACAGGCTGCCGGCATGTCCGGATGGTCGGGCACGGCCGCCACGACCAGAATTTCGATCCGGGCGTAACTTTGCTGGACAACCGACGCCAGCGCTTGCTGCAGCAGAGGAATCCGGTTGATGCTGCGTATCAGGATGGAAACCTGAGGGGGAAAGCATTCTTTTTCGAGCAAGGGGGTCATGTGCGACAGACTGAGGTGACAGGCGCGATGGCCAGCATGGGTGCATTTTAACCAGTCGTGCCCATTCCAAGCTGATTAATTAATCGCCGCAAGGGGCGCGATTCAACGTGTTGTGCGGACCTGGCTGGCCAGGTCGCCGCGTCGCTCGTGATGACTTCGGATCACCTTGCATCACATCGCGAAGCGCACGCCGCCCTCGCCATCGCTCGGGTGAAGGCAGTACAATCGGTCATTTGAAGAGATGCGGGAAGACGGCTGAAATGCAGAAGATGCCCATTATTCATCGGCCACTGGCCTTCGTGGTGTGCGCATCCGATGCGGAGCAGTTGCAGCGGCGTTTGCTGGTGTCCGAGTGCTTGCAGTCGCGGCGTTACCGGTTGGCGGTTTATTTCGACAGCCCTTCCGCTGCCAGAGCCTTCAACGAGGAGATGGACCACAGTACCGGTGAAGACTGGCTGGTCTGGGTGCATCAGGATGTCTTCCTGCCAGATGGCTGGGATCGTCAATTTCTGGCAGCCCTTGCCCAGGCTGATTCGCTGATACCGAGGCTGGCCGTGGTGGGAGTCTACGGGATCGACCTGCAGGGCCAACGGGCCGGACATGTCCTGGACCGGGGCAGGCTGCTCAGGGAGCCACAGCCATTGCCGTGCGAAGCATCGAGCCTGGACGAAGTCCTCGTGGCGGTACGGACGCATAGTCGGTTAGTCCTCGATCCGGAACTGCGATACCATTTTTATGCCACAGATTTGGTGCTCGCTGCCAGGCAGCAGGGTTGGGCGGCGGCTGTCGTCGATTCCTGTTGCGAACACTGGTCGGACACGCCGACGAGCGGGCCGGTAGCGAGGACCTTCGCCGATGCTCTCATCGCCGACGCCCGTGTCTTCGAAACGAAGTGGCTTCACCATCTGCCGCTGGCCACTCCCTGTTTCAACATCCGCAAACCTGGCGATGTGGCGCGGTTTGTGCAGGCGCATTTTCCCGTGACCACGGATGCGACACAACCAGGTCCCCATCCGCCCGAACGAAGCCAGCGTATTTGCTTCACCAGCGGACCGCAAACCGTTCATCAGGAGTAGGCCATTGTTCGATGTCTTGCTGTTCGATGGCGGCACCCTGCGCCTGTCCGAGGAGTTCGCTCTGGGTCAGCGGGAACTACGGCGACGGATTCGTGCCGATCGCTGGTGGCATGCGGGTCCCGACAATCGGCCGATCTTGCCGGCCCATTTCCTGAAGTTCTGCCATGCCGATCGGGTCCTGGTCATTCTCGACCCAGCCGTGCTCGTTGCCGACAATCTGATCGATGAACTGCTTGGCCTGACCCCTGGCGGCCAGGTCGCGTGTGCGCTGCCTGCCGATCCGAGAACCGCCGGAGCCGTCGCCGTCGACTATGCCAGCCGCCCCGGTTTCGACCGCCATGTCGCCCGCCGCGCACGGCTCCCGGCTGCAGCACCGTATGCCGGTCATTCCCCGTGGCTGTACATGATTACTCTTGCCGCCCTGCGTCAGATCGTCGCCGATGACGCAACCATCAACTGGGAACGCATCCCGGAGAGCCTGGGTTCCCGTACCCTGCTGGCACAGCGCACGTTCATTCATTCCTGGTCCAGCTACCAGCAGAACACGCGCGCCGAAATGCTCGACCTGCTGCCTGCCGGGACGAATTCGCTGCTGGATGTGGGAGGAGGCGAAGGCGGGTTCGCGGCAGCATTCGTCGAGCGCTTCGGTGGACAGGCTACCGTGGCCGAATTGAACCCGGCGGCAGGAGAACGGGCGAAGGCACGAGGATTGACCGTCCATTGCGGACCCTTCGAGCAACTACCGCACATCGCTTTCTTCGACTGCATCGCATTCCTTGACGTACTGGAACATCTCGCCGACCCCCTGGCGGCGCTCCTCAAGGCGCACAGTCTGCTCAAACCGGGGGGACACGTCTTGCTTGCCGTTCCCAACGTCGGTCACTGGTCCGTTGTTCAGGACCTGCTGCAGGGAGAATTCGACTATCAGCCGGTGGGTATTCTGTGCGTCGGACACCTGCGTTTCTTCACGCGCAGAGGCCTCGAGAAACTGATCGAAGATGCGGGCTTTCAGGTCGCGCGGTGGCGGGATTGTCCTTCCCCGCTGCCCGGAAATTTCCAGGCTTTGCTTGACCAGGCCGCCGCTTTCCAGCAGACCGTTGATTTTCAGAGCCTGGCCACCGACAGCTTCCATGCCCTCATCAAGGCACGTTGATGTCATCATCGTCAACTACCGGGCGTCGGCAGACACCCTGGTAGCCGTGCAATCCCTCATGCCGTGGCGCTTCGGCACGCTCTGGCTGGTGGACAACAGCGAGGATCCGGCAGAGGCCGAGATGCTGGCGCGCCGCACCAGCGAGCTACCTTGGACCAGGCGCCTGGTGCCGGGAACAAACCTTGGATTTGGCAGAGGATGCAACCTCGCCTTCGGCGAATCGAACGCTCCTTATTGCCTGCTGCTGAACCCGGATGCCCTGCTCTCGGCGACCAATCTGGAAACCCTGGTCGATGCCCTAGAGGCCGATTCCCGGTTGGCTGCAGTTTCTCCAAGGACCTTCTGGGATCGCAGCCATCGTTTTCTGCTGCCTTCGGCCTTTCCCCAATCACCTCTCGCGGAAATATCTCTGGCGCTGGCCAGCCGCTCTCCCCGGCTTGGCCGCATGGCCTCCCGTCTCTATCTCTCGCGCATGCGGCGGCAGATGACCAGCCTTCGGCCGGTGGAGACCCCTTTTCTAGCCGGCGCATTGCTTCTGCTACGGCGGGAAGCAGTACTGGCGGCCGGAGGCTTGTTCGACCCGGACTATTTCATGTTCTACGAGGACGCGGACCTTGCCTGGCGTCTGCGACGGGCCGGCTACCGGCTGGCAGTGGTCCCGGCCGCCACGGCAGTACACGAATATCGCCACAAGCCACTGAAGGGTCCGCTGATGGCGCAAACCCGAACGATTTATTTCCGCAAATGCCACCCCCTGTTCCACCGCTGGACGCGCCAACTGGGGCTGCTGGAGCGATTTCGCCAACCGCTGTGTTGGGAAGCATGGGGCGATTGCCTGAAAGCCCCGATCAGCAGCGTGGCCGAACTCGATGCTGCCCTCGATGGCGCGCGCATCGTCGCCTGGAGCCCTTCGCCCATGATGATGCCCGCGGCTTTCCGCCCGCTGTCGGCCAGCGCCGTGTCGTTCTCGCCGGCGGACTGGCAGTTGCTTGAGCCCGGCCGCTATATGCTGGCCGTCGAGCATCCCGCCTTGCCGGGGAAACTGCGCTACCTCAGCTTCGAACGGAGAGCAGGGAACGGCTGAGCTGCCGACCGAAATTCCTCAAGGGACGTTCCAGCCCATAGTGAGCCAGCGTCGCCAGTCCGACGGTGAAAGCCAGCGCTGCCAGCGCCAGCCAGGCACCCTCCAGGCCTGGCCAGAGCCGGCGCAGCAGGGCCGGCATCATGTTGTGAAAGAGATAGATGCCGTAACTCAGGGAGCCGGCCACGAGCAGAAGAGGCGTGGCCGGCCCCCAGGCTTGCGCCAGCAACTTCGACAAAGCCGTCAGCACCATCGCATAGCCCAGCGCGGCGGCCAGCCCGATATTGCCGCCGATCCACGCCGGTACCGCACCGTTTACCCCGGCATCGACCACAAAGGCCTTGAAAACCTGGGCCACCAGCCAGAGATGACCGATTCCGGCAAGCAGCAGCCACCACTGCACGCTGACCGACAGGCGGCGCTGGCTAACGGCGTAGGCCACCCCACCCAACAGAAACTCCGGCAGCAGGCCAGGCAGGTGAACGCCGGCGATCTGAGGCCAGGAGCTAAAGTCAGCGCTGCCCGGGAAGAGAAGCAGCGCCATGTGGATCAAGAGCGACCCCCCCAGCACGGCGGCAAACCACCCATTTCTGCTCCAGGTGGCTAGCAATGGCAGGAACAGGTAGAACTCCACCTCTGGCGGCAAGCTCCAGAACGCCGGGTTGTAGTAGAAGGCCGTCTCCTTCGAGACGACCGTGTGGAGCATCAACAGGTGCTCAGGGAAGTGCTTCCAGGCCTGGGCCGGCGGTTCATGCAACAGGATGTATCCGACCAGGGCGGCCACATAAAGAGGATACAGCCGGAAGAATCGACGCACCAAGTGGGGCAGGACCGGCAAGGGTTTGCCCAGCAGGTAAGGGCCGAAGACAAAACCGCTGAGGACGAAGAACAGATCTACGCCCGTAGTGGCGAAGCGAAATAGCCAGGTCTGTGCTGCGAACAGGTGTGCGTAGTGGGCTGCCAGGACCATCAGGGCCGCCAGCCCGCGAGCACCTTCGATGATCGCGTCCTCGCGTGCATTGGCAAGGCCGATCAGTGCGCCGTCCCTGCCTATTTCCGGCGCCATTCCTGCCAACCGGCGGACAGGCAGCGCAGCAGACGGGTCATCCTCCAGCTATGGCTGGCGAGCATTTCTGCCCGCTGTCGTTGATGATCCTGGAGTTGCAATCGCATTTCCGCGATCTGCACGTCCCGGTCGTGGAGATCAGCGCGCAGCTTCTCGACAGCACACCGACACTCGGCCAACTCGTCCTCCCGTGCGGCGCTGATCTGGCGTTGCTCCGCCATGGCCGCCTGCAGCTCGGCCTCATGGCGGCGTAATACCGCCAGCTGCGGAGGGTCGCACGCTCGCTGCAGCAGCGACGCG
>NZ_JDSS02000032.1:25599-52255 GCF_000584955.1 Candidatus Accumulibacter vicinus | reverse complement strand
GTGCCGGCGACCAGCGCGTCCGCCAGCGTTCGTACATCGCTTGCAGGGAAGTGGGTTCAGGGGCTTCCTGCGCATTGGCCGGAACTGCCGGAAAGGGAGCGGCGCACGCCACCCGGAGAAAGTCGGTGACAAGACTCAACTGCAACAGGAAGTCCCAATCCTGTTGGCCGTCCAGCGACTCATCGAAGCGGCAGCCATCGTTCACGTTGTTCACCAAGCAAAGATCGAACAGTACGGCCTGCAGAGGGATATCGGGACGGCACAGAAGGCGGATCGGGTCGCCGTCGACGCTCCCGCTTGTCTGGCCGTGATCGACCTCCCGTTGTTGGCCGCCGGCATAAGCGGCGCGGCAGGCCGATTGTTTGCGCAGCGCGGACACTAGACTGGCGAGGTGGTCCGGCGGGATCGACCCGCCTTCGTCGAGAACCAGGCCGTACGCACCGCGAGCCTCGTCGAATCCGGCATTGGCCGCAGCGGCGACCGTCCGGCGTTGATTCGTCGCGATCTGGCGCAGCATGTGGCGACCGCAGTGGCCGGGCAGCACCGGGAGACCCGGGACGCCATCCACGATGAGCACCTCGACGTTCGGGTAGGTCTGCAAAGCCAGGCTGTCGAGGCTCAGCCGCAGGCCCGACCCGGAGAGGTGACGGACGACCACCGAAACGAGGGGTACGTCCTGGCTGGCGCAGGGAAATCCCAGGCGCGTCTGGAAGACGTATTCCGGCTCAACCAGATCGAGCAGCGCATTCTCGCGCAGGGCGGCTGCCGAAACGAGGGTGTAGGCTTCGGCCGACGCCACCTCTATCGGCAAGGTATAGGTACGGAAACGATTCAGCCCCAGAATGTGCTCATCGTAGCGCTGCTGTCGCAGCTGAGAGACGAAACACGCCATTGCCTGCCGCTTGCGATCCAGGAATGGGGTGATGTCGAGCAACAGATTGGGACGCAGGGGGACACCCACTTCATACTGGGCAAGACGAACCTTTCCACCCACCCGGCGCACAGCCTCGACAGCGGCCATGGCCAGTTGCCGATGATCCGGGTGGATTTCCCGAAGAGAGGGTGCATAGACCAGATCGGCTGTGCTGGCGGTGATGGCCACAACCAGACGCGTCACGAGAGGCTCGCCATACTCGAGGCCGCGATCCGGGAAATTCCAGCCTTCCGGCTCTCCGTAGCCCAACAGTTGGCCAGCGATGCAACTTTCACCCAGGCGCGTGTCCGGGTCGCCGAACAGCGCGCCGTTGGTGAGAATGACGACGTGCACGGGAACGCCCGCAGCGGCATGAGCGGCAAGCGCCCCTCCACAGCCGAATACCTCATCGTCCGGGTGAGGTGCGAGCACCAGCACCCCGGCCGCAGGGATCAATTGCTGCGCCTGGTAAGGGAGCATGTCGCTTTCAGTTGCCCTCACGTCTTCACAGAAAATCGGTGTCTCCCCCCATCCACCACCATTTCCGCCGACTGGCATCCTCTTCACGCAACATTGAAACACACGGAATCCCCACCCAGGCGACCGTCGATTCCTCCGAGGGGGGGACTTTCAGAGATTCGCAGATCGCGTTGGAAGCCCATAGCGTCATCGCTTGAGCGCCGGCGGCGGCAGCCTGGATTTTCGCGATGCGTGCAGCCAGACCGATTTCCTCCGGAGGTCCGATCCAGTCCAGCCACTGGGCCGTTTCGCCCTGGAGGCGCAGGACGAGGATACCGGATGTTCGCCGCGACCAACTGCGGTGAATCCTGAACAGGCGGTAGGCATATCCGGGCCGCGCCAGGAAACGGTGCTGCAGGTAGGTGACATCCCGGCAGCCGGCGCTCAGACCAGACAGGCCTTCCTGCATGGCCTGCCAGGCCTCGGTCGCTGCCCGCTCAAATGACGCCGGTTCGAGCGGCTCGCAGCGCCAACCCCAAGGGAGATTGCCCGCCAGATCCCACCACTGAATGGACTGCAAAGTCCCTTCATTCCGGGCCAGATGCAGAGCGATGGCCAGCCGCACATGGCGCTTGCTGGCAAAACCGAAGCCGACCTGGAAAGGCCGACCGGCGCCGATACGCGACTCGTAAAAATGCCCGGAAACCTGGAAGAATGGCCCACGGCGGGTCAGCAGGCCGCGGACTTCGGGCGCAACCATGACATCGCCAAGCTGTATCGCGGCCACCGCTTGCCCGGCGTGCAGCAAGGTACGCGGCGTTCCACCACAGAGTGCCAGCAAGCGGCCACGCTGGTCCCAGAGGCCCGTCGCCTGCGCACCGCCATCGCCGTATTTCCACCGGAACCAGGCGGGAGAGGCGCCCGCACCGAACACCCGGTGATGCAGCGCCAACACCTCGGACTGGTCTTCGGGAACGATATCCCGGCGATTGAACGACAATTCGCCAATGCGCATGCGATCGCCGCCCGTCCGGGTCATGCCGGAAGCCATTCATGCTTGAGGGTGACGACACCCTGTTCAACACCGTTCTGCGTCACCTCGAGGCGGATACTCTGGTCTGCCAGATCATAGATGTGTAATCCCCTTTCACAGAGCAGATAGGAAGTAATGGAATAACGTCCTTTGAGCAGCGGCAAGGCCGGAAAAATCACCACGCCGCGGCCATGGCCCTGCGCATCCATCGACAGCGTCACCCCGTCGTTGTGCGAACTGGCACTGGCGACGACCCGGTGCGCCGAATCACCGAAGACGACCGCCACGCTGGGAGGAAGAAGGCCTGGGTCGATGGCAAACTCGATGGTCACGGAGAGGTCGCTGAGGCCGGATACGGCGCTGACCTGGGCACCGCATACGCCGCTAACACAGGCGGTCGCCCGGATGATGCGCCCACCACCGGTGAGCGTCGCCAGCCTGGTGCGTCCTGACTCTTCGCCGATCATGGGACTTTCGAGGCTGGCTGCGTAGGCCGAGGTCACTTCTGCCGCAGAACCTTGCATGCGCAACTGGCCATGCTCGATCCAGAGAGCCCGGTTGCACAGCACCTCTACCGAGTAGATGGAGTGGGAGCAGAACAGGATGGTCTTGCCTGCTTCCTTCATGCCCATGATGCGCTCGAAGGATTTGCGTGCGAAAGCGCCATCCCCCACGGAGAGCGCCTCATCTATCACCAGGATGTCCGGGTCCACGCTGGTCGCCACCGCGAAAGCCAGGCGAACGAACATCCCGCTCGAATAAGTCCTGACCGGTTGGTCCACGAACTCACCGATGTCCGCAAAGGACAGGATCTCGTCCATGCGTGCGTCGACTTCGCGACTGCTCAATCCGAGGATGGTGGCGTTCAAGTAGACGTTCTCCCTGCCCGAGAAATCGGGATTGAAACCGGAACCCAATTCCAGCAGCGCGGCGATCCGCCCTCGCACTGCCAACTTACCCTCTGTTGGCTCCAAGGTGCCACAGATCAATTGTAGCAAGGTGGATTTCCCGGCACCATTGCGCCCTACCAGACCAACCACCTCCCCCGTCCGGATCTCGAGATCGACCCCCCGTAACGCCCAGAATTCCCGGTGGTAAGAACGAAAACGTCCGAACAGCAATTGCTTCAGACGATCAGCAGGGTGCTCGAACATGGCGTAGCACTTGCCAAGACCCTGTGCCTGAATGATGAATTCAGAGGACGGCAGCGAATTCATGTTGCGCCGCGCGAAAAAACGGTGCCTCCAGCAGTGCCACTGCCAGTTCAGACAAGATTAATGTGAAAGCCGCATCGCGACTCAAGAATTTCCCCACCCCCCCGCGCGGGGGAGAGGAAAACGGTCATGACTTTCATGATCGGAGGTGTCTGGAAAAGACATGACCGTTAGACGAAGCCGCTGCTCTGGTCAAGCAGCCCGTCGTACTGCCTACCCATCTGGTCGAGGCTGGTGAGCAGTTGCGCGCTGGTCGTGCGCAACCTCTGCGACAGCATTACCACCAGTGCCATCAGGATCTTGGCGCCCAGAATGGGCTGTTCGAGAATGATGCGCGCCAGGTTCTCGCGCGTCAGGACGCCGACCACCGTCCCTGCATCGGCAATACAGGTCGCAGAACGCGGATGACCGTCGATCAAGGACATCTCGCCGAGTGTCTTGCCATTGGCAACAACGGCGATCAGGCGTGGCGGATTGCCGCCGGCCTGTTTGAAGACCTCGATGCGCCCCTCGATCACGAACAGCATGAAGTCTCCTGCGTCACCCTGACGCAGCACTTCCTGGTCGGTCTGTGCCCGGTACACCTGCATGAATGGACTGATCAGGCAGACCTCTGCAAGACTCAGGTCCTCAAACAGGGGGGAATAGGGAAGCAAGGCGTGCACCTGCGCGGCGAACGGCGTCGCATCGCCAAGATATTCAAATTCTGACAGGCGTCGGTCAGTCAAGGGTTGCACGTACGGATCACTCGACGGTAACCGACTTTGCCAGATTGCGCGGCTTGTCCACGTCGGTTCCGCGCACCAGCGCGACATGGTAAGCGAGCAATTGCAGCGGCACCACGTGCAGCAAGGCCGAGAGTGCGCCGTAGTGCTCGGGCAGTTGCAAGACTTGAATCCCGTTCGATTCCTTCATCTCACTGTCCGCATCGGCGAACACATAGAGTTCCCCGCCACGAGCGCGCACTTCCTGCAGATTGGACTTGAGTTTTTCCAGCAGGGCATCGTTGGGAGCGACGGCGATGACCGGCATGTCGCGATCGACGAGCGCCAAGGGGCCATGCTTGAGTTCGCCGGCCGGGTAGGCCTCGGCATGAATATAGGAGATCTCCTTGAGCTTGAGTGCGCCTTCCATGGCAATCGGGTAATGCCGGCCACGCCCCAGGAACAGGGCATGCTGCTTCATCGAGAAGCGCTCCGCCCATTCACGAATCTGTGGTTCGAGTTCGAGGATTTTGGCCACCGCCATCGGCAGATGCCGTACCGCATGCAGTTCTGCAGCCTCTTCCTGCCCGTCAAGGCGCCGGCGAACCTTGGCGAGCACCAGCGTCAGCAGGTAGAGCGCGGCGAGTTGCGTGGTAAACGCCTTGGTGGAAGCAACACCGATTTCCGGACCCGCACGGGTAATGAAACGCAGGCTGTTCTCGCGCACCAGCGAAGACTCGGGGACGTTGCAGATACAGAGCGTGTGCTGCATGCCCAAGGCCTTGGCATGTTGCAGCGCAGCCAGCGTGTCGGCGGTTTCGCCTGATTGAGAGATGGTCACTACCAGAGTCTGCGGGTCGGGCACCGAGTCACGATAGCGATACTCGCTGGCCACTTCAACCGAACACGGGATGCCGGCGATCGATTCGAGCCAGTAACGGGCAACCAGCCCGGCGTGATAGCTGGTTCCACAGGCGATGATCAAGACCTGCCGGACCTCGCCAAGGATCGTCTCGCTTTCGGCACCGAAGATCCCGGGCTGGATGCTGCGCGCCGCACCGAGCATCTCGAGCGTGTTGGCCAGCGCGACCGGCTGCTCGAAGATCTCCTTCTGCATGTAGTGCCGGTAATTGCCAAGCTCGATCGCCTCTGCCGAGAGTTGAGATTCGCTCTCGGGACGTTCCACCGGCATCCCATTTACCCGCGTGATGCGGTAACTGTCGCGCATCAGTTCGGCGCAGTCCCCGTTATCCAGATAGACCATCCGGCGCGTGACCTGCACCAGTGCCGAGGCATCGGAGGCGGCGTAGCAGGCGTCATCGCTGAGACCCAGCAGCAAGGGCGCGCCTTCGCGCGCGACCACCAGTCGGCTCGGGTCCGATTCACGCAGCACGGCAATCGCGTAGGCTCCCTGCAGTTGCGCGATCGCCTGACGAACAGCACTCAGAAAGTCCGGAGTGGTCTTCAGTTCATGAGCAATCAGGTGCGCCACGACTTCAGTATCGGTATCCGACGTAAATTGGTAACCCAGCGCCTTGAGGCGTCCACGCAGAGATTCGTGGTTTTCGATGATCCCGTTGTGCACCACCGCCAGACCTGCGGAGATATGCGGGTGGGCATTGCGTTCACAGGGAACGCCATGCGTGGCCCAGCGCGTGTGTGCGATACCGGTATTGCCGGCAACATGCGACTCATCGACCTGCGCGGCCAGTTCGGCAACACGGCCGACCGAGCGCAGCCGATGCAGACCGCTGGCGTCGATCAGGGCAAGACCGGCCGAATCGTAGCCACGATATTCGAGCTTGCGCAGACCTTCGAGAAGAACAGGAACGATATTGCGGTCGGCGACCGCGGCAACGATGCCACACATGGTCAGATCACTTCTTCTGTGGCCGTTTCCAGCCGGGGATGGAAATCTGCTTGGCACGCGAGATGGTCAGCGCGTCTGGTGGAGCGTCCTTGGTCAGGGTCGTCCCGGCACCCAGTGTGGCGCCACGACCCACCGTGACCGGTGCGACCAACTGCGTATCGGAGCCGATGAAGGCGTCATCCTCGATGATGGTCTTGAACTTGTTGGCGCCATCATAGTTGCAGGTAATCGTGCCGGCACCAATGTTGACCCGGCTGCCGACGACAGCGTCGCCGACATAGGCCAGGTGATTGGCCTTCGAAAACGCTGCGAACCTGCTGTTCTTGAGTTCGACAAAGTTGCCGACATGGACACTGGAGGCGAGTTCAGTCCCCGGACGCAAACGGGCGAAAGGTCCGATCACGCCATCCGGTCCGACAGTCGCGCCTTCAAGGTGACTAAAAGCGGCAAGACGCGAACCGGCACCGATATGGGCATTCTTCAGCACACAGGCAGGCCCGACCTCGACGGCTTCTTCGAGGACCACCCGACCCTCGAAAACACAGTTCACGTCGATGAATACATCGCGCCCACAGAGCAGTTCGCCACGCACGTCAATGCGTGCCGGGTCAGCGAGGCGAACACCCTGCTCCATCAGACGTTCGGCGGTTCGACGTTGGGCAACCCGCTCGAGCTGGGCAAGCTGCCCCTTGCTATTGACGCCCAGCACCTCCGATTCGCTCTGCGCTGGTGTCGTACGGATCGGCACGCCTGCGGCAACAGCCATCCCGACGATGTCGGTCAGGTAGTACTCCTGCTGCGCGTTGTCGTTCGAAAGCCGGCCAAGCCAATCGGACAGGTAGACCGTCGGTAGCGCGACGATGCCGGTATTCACTTCACGAATCGCTCGCTCTGCGGCCACTGCATCCTTCTGCTCGACGATGCGCACCACCTCGCCGGCTGCGTTGCGGACGATTCGACCGTAGCCGTCGGGGTCGGCAAGTTCGACGGTCAGAATGGCCAGGGCGTCGCGCGCCGCATGCACCAACTGCTTGAGCGTTTCCGTTTGAATCAGGGGCACGTCACCGTAGAGTACCAACGTTGTCCCGGTGGCACCCAGATGCGGCAGGGCCTGCATGACGGCATGGCCGGTCCCGAGTTGCGGCTCCTGCAGGACCCAGACCAGGTCCGGAGCATCGATCGTCGTCCGCACGGCGTCGCCGCCGTGCCCATAGACAACACAGAGGCGCTGCGGCACGAGGCTGCGGGCGGTATCCAGCACATGCGCGAGAAGCGCCTTGCCGGCCAGTGGATGCAGCACCTTGGGCAAATTGGAATGCATGCGCTTGCCTTGCCCGGCGGCGAGAATGACGATATTCATGAACAGGAACCCGGTAGAACGCGATGGTTGGAATCTCTCCTGCTGCCTGCCCTCGCACGGCAACAGCGCCCCGGTGGACGAGTCAGATCCGGAGCTGATCGGCGTCACGACAGGCGCCAATCGTCTTGCCGTATATTATTTCAGTTACAGACATGAACAACTCACAACAATGTCACGCTTTGGCGCTGTTCTTGACCTGAAAAAACCGTCATTGTCACGGCAGGCAACAACGACGGCACGAATTGCATTCGTCACGGAATGCAATTCGTGATGACGTGTCACCGCGGCAGATCGGAACGGCCCATCAGAAAAGCATCCACTTCCCGTGCGCATTGTCGACCTTCGCGAATGGCCCAGACGACGAGCGACTGGCCTCGCCGCATGTCGCCGGCGGCAAACACTTTCGCGACGCTGGTGGCGTAACAGCCTTCCCCATCGGTCGTCGCCTTGACGTTGCCACGTGCGTCGAGCTCAACCGCCAGTTGCTCCAGCAGGCCTTGCCTGACCGGCGAAACAAAGCCCATGGCCAGTAATACCAGGTCGGCCGCGATCTCGGTTTCGCTACCGGGGACTTCCTGCATGTGGCCTTTGCTCCAGTCTACGCGAACCACCTTGAGGGCTTTCAGCTTGCCGTTCTCACCGAGGAATTCCTTGGTCGAGACGGCAAAATCGCGCGCACAACCTTCTTCATGCGAAGAAGAAGTCCGCAGTTTGAGCGGCCAATACGGCCAGGTCAGGCTC
The DNA here is from genome assembly GCF_000584955.1 of Candidatus Accumulibacter vicinus. Classification (NCBI taxonomy): domain Bacteria; kingdom Pseudomonadati; phylum Pseudomonadota; class Betaproteobacteria; genus Candidatus Accumulibacter; species Candidatus Accumulibacter vicinus. The sequence goes on along the minus strand of NZ_JDSS02000032.1, from coordinate 43,961 downwards.
TTGTTCTCCTGCTCCGGTGGTTGCGGCATCACCTCGAACTGGGTGACCGACAGCGCGCCATGCCGGTTGCTGGTGCCGACGCAGTCGGAACCTGTATCGCCACCACCGATCACGATCACCCGCTTGCCAGTTGCGAGAATCTGCGCAGGTACTCGGTCGCCGGCGTTGACCCGGTTCTGCTGAGGCAGGAACTCCATCGCGAAATGTACGCCGTCGAGGTCGCGACCGGGCACCCTGAGGTCACGCGGCAACTCGGCGCCTCCGGCGATGATGAGCGCGTCAAAGTTGGCCAGCAACTGCGCCACCGGCACTGCCTTGGCACCGCTGCCGCCAATCTCCTGGTTGACACGAAACTCGACGCCCTCAGCCTGCATCTGCTCGATGCGTCGGTCGATATGCGATTTCTCGAACTTGAAATCGGGAATTCCGTAGCGCATCAGGCCACCCACACGGTCGTTCTTTTCAAAGACGACCACTGCGTGCCCGACGCGCGCCAGCTGCTGGGCAGCCGCCAAGCCGGCCGGGCCGGAACCGACGACGGCCACTTTCCTGCCGGTCTTGACCTTCGGCGGCTGTGGAACGATCCAGTCCTTTTCCCAACCCTTGTCAACGATCGCATGCTCGATCGACTTGATGCCGACCGGGTCGGTGTTGATATTGAGCGTACACGCCGCTTCGCATGGTGCCGGGCAGATACGGCCGGTGAAATCCGGGAAATTGTTGGTGGAATGCAGCACCGCCAGCGCCTGTTCCCAATGGCCACGGTAAACCAGGTCATTCCAGTCAGGAATGATGTTATTCACCGGACAGCCGGTGTTGCAGAACGGAATCCCGCAATCCATGCAGCGGGCGCCCTGCTGCTTCGCCTGCTCGTCGGTGAGGGTCCGGACAAATTCGCGGTAGTGCTTCAGGCGCAATGCGGTGGGCTCACTGACCTCCGCCAGACGCTGATATTCGATGAATCCAGTCGGCTTACCCATCCTTATGCTGCCTCCAGTTGCTTTTGCGCCGCCAGCTCGCCAAGTACCCGACGGTACTCGTGTGGCATGATCTTCACGAAGCGTCTGCGACACCGCTCCCAGTCATTGAGCAATCGCAGCGCCTGCCGGCTGCCGGTATACCGATAGTGTTTGTCGATCAGTCCCTTGAGCAGCACTTCGTCGATCACCCCGAGATGGCGTACATCCACTTTGCCGTGACCCTCGAGATCATCGCCGGCGTCGCTGCCCTGGCGGGCCACCAATTCCTCCTCGACCGGCTCCAGTGATACCTGCGCCATGTTGCAGCGCGACTCGAAGCTTCCTTCTTCGTCAAGCACGTAAGCCACGCCACCGGACATGCCCGCCGCAAAGTTGCGGCCGGTCATGCCGAGCACCACGACGGTACCGCCGGTCATGTACTCGCAGCCATGGTCACCGACTCCCTCGACGACGGCGGTGGCCCCCGAGTTGCGAACGGCAAAGCGCTCGCCGGCGACACCGGCGAAGAACGCCTCGCCCTCGATCGCGCCATAAAGAACGGTATTGCCCACAATGATGTTGTGCATCGTCTCACCACGGAAACCTGCACTCGGACGGACGATAATCCGTCCACCCGACAAACCTTTGCCGACGTAGTCGTTGGCTTCGCCAATCAGGTCCAGGGTCACCCCGCGCGCCAAAAACGCACCGAAGGTCTGCCCCGCGGTACCGGTGAAATGAATTTCGATGGTGCCGTCAGGCAGTCCGGCGTGCCCGTAGATCTCCGCGATCCGACCGGACAACATCGCTCCAACCGTCCGATTGATGTTGCGCAACGGCAGGTCGATCCTGACCTTCTCGCAACGATCTAGAGCCGGTTTGGCAAGTGCAATGAGCTGATTGTCGAGCGCCTTTGCCAGACCGTGATCCTGTTGTTCGCACTGAAACACCGGTGCACCGATCCGGTTTTCCGGGCGGTAGAAAATCCGGCTGTAGTCGAGCCCCCGTGCCTTCCAGTGACTGATGCCTTTTTGCATGTCGAGCAGATCACTGCGGCCGATCAACTCGTTGAAACGGCGAATGCCGAGCAATGCCATCAGTTCACGCACTTCCTCTGCGACGAAGAAGAAATAATTGACCACATGTTCGGGCTGACCGGAAAACCGGCGGCGCAGCACCGGATCCTGCGTGGCCACACCCACCGGACAGGTGTTGAGGTGACACTTGCGCATCATGATGCAGCCTTCGACGACGAGCGGCGCCGTCGCGAAACCAAACTCGTCGGCGCCGAGCAGCGCACCGATCAGGACATCACGCCCGGTTTTCATCTGTCCGTCAACCTGCACCCGCACACGCCCACGCAGGCGGTTGAGCACCAGCGTCTGCTGAGTCTCGGCAAGACCCAGTTCCCATGGCGAACCCGCGTGCTTGATCGACGATTGCGGGCTGGCGCCCGTGCCGCCGTCATGGCCGGCGATCACCAGATGGTCGGCCTTGGCCTTGGTCACACCGGCTGCGACTGTACCGACACCGATTTCGGAAACCAGTTTGACGCTGATCGAAGCCTTGGAGTTGGTGTTCTTCAGATCGTGAATCAGCTGCGCCAGGTCTTCGATCGAGTAGATGTCGTGATGCGGTGGTGGCGAAATGAGCCCGACGCCGGGCACCGAGTGGCGGAGGTAGCCAATGTATTCGGACACCTTGTGACCCGGCAACTGCCCTCCTTCACCCGGCTTGGCTCCTTGCGCCATTTTGATCTGAATCTGGTCGGCGTTGACCAGATATTCGGCAGTCACTCCGAAACGCCCGGAAGCAACCTGTTTGATCGCCGAGCGCAGGCTGTCGCCAGGCTGCAACTGATAGTCGCGTTCGATGCGCGTCCTGCCGACCACGTCGGAAACCTTTTCGTTGCCCTTGAGCACCTTGAAGCGTGCCGGATCCTCGCCTCCCTCGCCGGTGTTCGACTTGCCGCCAAGACGGTTCATGGCGATCGCCAGAGTGCTGTGGGCTTCGGTCGAAATCGACCCGAGCGACATCGCCCCGGTGGCAAAACGCTTGACGATTTCCTTGGCCGGCTCGACTTCATCGAGCGGCACCGGCGCACCGGCGGGCTTCAGCTCGAACAGTCCACGTAGCGTCATGTGGCGCCGCGTCTGGTCATTGATCAGTTGCGCGTATTCCCTGTAGGTCTCGTACTTGCCCGTACGCGTGGCATGTTGCAGCTTGGCGATCGCATCCGGTGTCCACAGGTGTTCTTCGCCGCGCACGCGGTAAGCGTATTCGCCGCCGGCGTCGAGCATGGTCGCCAACACCGGGTCGTCGCTGAAAGCTTGCTTGTGCAGGCGAATCGCCTCCTCCATGACTTCGAAGACACCGATCCCTTCCACCTGCGTCGACGTGCCGGTGAAATACTTGTCGACCATCTTCTTCTGCAGGCCGATGGCTTCGAAGATCTGGGCCCCGGTATAGGACATATAGGTCGAGATGCCCATCTTGGACATGACCTTGAGCAGGCCCTTGCCGACGCCTTTGATGAAGTGCCTGATCGCCTTGTCACCTTTCTCGGCATCGCCGCCGGCGATCTGCTGCAGGGTTTCAAGTGCCAGATAGGGATGTACTGCTTCCGCCCCGTAACCGGCCAGCAAGGCAAAATGATGCGTCTCGCGCGCCGCACCGGTTTCGACTACCAGGCCGACCCGGGTACGCAGCCCTTTGGTCACCAGATGGTGATGCACCGCCGAAGTCGCCAGCAGCGCAGGGATTGCAACATGCTCCGCGTCGACCCGACGATCCGAAACGATGAGGATGCTCGATCCCTTGTGCACATGGTCCTCGGCTTCGGCGCACAGCGACGCCAGCCGGGCTTCGACGCCTTCGTTACCCCAGGCCAGCGGATAGCAGATGTCGAGCTCGGCGGAGTGGAACTTGTTGCCGGTGTAGGTCGCAATACGACGCAATTTGGCCATGTTGTCGAAATCGAGCACCGGCTGCGCGACTTCAAGACGATACGGCGGGTTGATCTCGTTGATTCCGAGAAGGTTCGGTTTGGGGCCGATGAAGGACACCAGCGACATCACCAGCTGCTCGCGGATCGGGTCGATCGGTGGATTGGTGACCTGTGCGAACAACTGCCGAAAATAGTTGAACAGTGGTTTGCTGCGGTTCGACAGAACGGCCAGTGGGGAATCATTGCCCATCGAGCCGGTGGCCTCCTCACCCGAGGTGGCCATCGGCTCGAGAATGAACTTGAGGTCTTCCTGGCTATAACCAAAGGCCTGCTGACGGTCGAGCAAGGGCACCGAACAGGCACTCGGCGCAACGTTCTTCGGCAACGGCAGATCGTCGAGCTTGATGTTGATGCGGCTCAGCCAGTCCTGATAAGGCTTGGTCAGTGCCAGCGTATCTTTCAGTTCCGCATCGTTGATGATGCGTCCCTGGTCGAGATCGATGAGAAACATCTTGCCCGGCTGCAAGCGCCATTTCTTGACAATCCGCTCCTCGGGAATCGGCAGCACGCCGGCCTCCGAGGCCATCACCACCAGATCGTCGTCGGTGACCAGGTAGCGCGCCGGACGCAGGCCGTTACGGTCAAGGGTGGCGCCGATCTGGCGCCCATCGGTGAAGGCCACGGCCGCCGGGCCATCCCAGGGCTCGATCATTGCCGCATGGTACTTGTAGAATGCGCCGCGCCTCTCGTCCATCAGCGTGTGCGATTCCCAGGCTTCGGGAATCAGCATCATCATTGCGTGCGCCAGCGAATAACCGCCCATCACCAACAGCTCGAGCGCGTTGTCGAATGAAGCAGAATCGGACTGACCCGGATAAATCAGTGGCCAGATCTTTTCCAGATCGGCGCCGAGCAGCGGCGATGAAGTGCCCTTCTCACGCGCCCGCATCCAGTTGTAATTGCCGCGCAGGGTATTGATCTCGCCGTTGTGCGCAATCATCCGGAACGGATGGGCGAGTTGCCAGGTCGGAAAGGTATTCGTCGAGAAACGCTGGTGAGCCAGCGCCAGCGCCGAGATGCAACGCGGATCCTTGAGGTCGGTGTAGTACTCGCCGACCTGGTGAGCGAGCAGCAAACCCTTGTAAACGATCGTCCGCGCCGACATCGACGGCTGGTAGAACTCCTTGCTGTGCTTCAGCCCGAGCGCCTGGATGGCGTTGGCGGCGCGGCGGCGAATCACGTAGAGCTTGCGCTCGAGTGCGTCGGTGACCATGATATCCGGCCCACGGCCGACGAAGATCTGGCGAATCACCGGTTCCCTGGCGCGCACCGTCGGTGACATCGGCAGGGCATGGTCGACCGGCACATCGCGCCAACCCAGAACGATCTGGTGCTCCGAACGGACAGCACGCTCGATTGCTTCCTGACAGGCCAGGCGCGAAGCGGACTCCTTGGGCAGAAATACCATCCCTACGCCATAGTCACCGGGTTGCGGAAGCAGGATGCCCTGCCTGGCCATCTCTTCTCGAAACAAGCCGTCTGGAATCTGGATCAGGATCCCGGCGCCATCTCCCATCAGCGGGTCGGCGCCGACCGCACCGCGATGATCAAGATTCTTCAGAATCAGCAGGCCCTGCTCGATGATCGAGTGACTCTTCTTGCCCCGGATGTGCGCTACAAAACCGACGCCGCAGGCATCGTGCTCGTTGGCCGGGTCATAAAGCCCCTGCCCTTCAGGTATGGCCGCATTCATCACACTCGAATCCTCAAAAAACAAAGACAGTACCCAGGCAGGCCCTGATTGAAACGTCACGACGTCCGGCGCAAAACCGATCAACCGGGCCACTCACGGGGACTGGCGACTATACCCTGAATAGCTCAACCATTCAAGATGCTGCGCCGCACCAAGAAAGTGCACGAAATCGTCTCCCTGGCACCGAAAAGAGGCGCCCGATGCTCTTGCACGACTGCCCGACAGATCGGCATCCCAAGTCAGAAATCAAGCAATATTCATGCCCATCAAGGCAATTTTTTTGCTGCAGCTTCAACGTCCCCCCCTGCGGCAAGCCATGATTTCCTGTTCGGCGTCAGCAAGGCGTGCATGCAACCATCCAGAAAAGGGACGGCCACACCTTTCCCGGTTCGTCGCGATCGTTTGGCTCACAGATGCAGCGCGTTTTTTCTGACGTTTGGTCATGGTAAAGTCCGCGCCGGACTTGTGCTAAGCTCAGATTGGCGGCTTGTCTGGCCGGCTGCGCCACAAGCAGGGGGAAGATTGCCCGGTAGCGATTGCCGACAGGGACTTTTCCGAGCGAGTTGAAGACCGTGACTGGAGATTTTTTTGGGGAAGGCTGGTTTCGCGCCCTGCGAACCGGTTATTTTGAAAATACTGGCAATACACATGATGGAGGAATGAATGCCGCTCACAATCGGAGTTCCCAGAGAGACTGCTGCAGGAGAAAAACGGGTTGCGACCGTACCCGAAGTCGTTGAAAAACTGATCAAGCTGGGTTTCGCCGTGCTGGTCGAATCCGGCGCCGGCGACGCCGCGAACATCTCGGACGACGCGTACAAGGCTGCCGGCGCTGCGATCGCCGAAGGAGCGGCCAACCTTTGGTCTTCGTCGGACATCATCTTCAAGGTACGCGGCCCGTCGGCCGAAGAAGTCGGCCTGATGCGCCAGGGAAGTACGCTGGTCAGCTTCATCTGGCCGGCGCAGAACCCGGAACTCCTGCAGCAGCTCGCGGCCCGCAAGGTGACCGTGCTGGCCATCGACTCGCTGCCGCGCACGCTCTCGCGCGCCCAGAAGATGGACGCGTTGACTTCCCAGGCTGGCGTCGCGGGCTACCGCGCCGTCATCGAGGCCGCCAACGCCTTTGGTCGCTTTTTCAATGGCCAGATCACGGCGGCGGGCAAGGTTCCGCCGGCCAAGGTTTTCGTTGCCGGTGCCGGCGTGGCCGGCCTGGCGGCGATTGGCACGGCCGCCAACCTCGGCGCCATCGTTCGTGCCAACGACACGCGTGCCGAAGTGGCCGATCAGGTCGCGTCGCTGGGCGGCGAATTCGTCAAGGTCGATTACGACGAAGAAGGTTCCGGCGGCGGTGGTTACGCCAAGGTGATGAGCGAGGGCTTCCAGAAGGCCCAGCGCGACATGTACGCCAAACAGGCCCGAGAGGTCGACATCATCATCACGACCGCGCTGATCCCTGGCAAACCGGCGCCCAGGCTGATCACTGCCGAGATGGTCCGCTCAATGAAGCCGGGCAGCGTGATCGTCGACATGGCCGCCGAACAGGGTGGCAACTGCGAGTTGACCGAGCCGGGCCAGGCGGTGGTGAAGCACGACGTCACCATCATCGGTTACACCGACCTGGTCAGCCGCTTGGCGCGGCAGTCGTCGACGCTGTACAGCACCAACCTGTTGCGCCTTGCCGAGGAACTGTGCAAGACCAAGGACGGCATCATCGACGTCAACATGGAGGACGAAGCCATCCGCGGCCTGACGGTTATCAAGGAAGGCAACGTGACTTGGCCGCCCCCGGCACCCAAGCCGTCGGCAGCGCCAGTTGCGGCACCGGCGGCGGCCCAGCCCGTGGCTGCCACGAAAAAGCCGCACGGTCACGGCAAGGCCAGTGAACCCGCTTCGGGAACCGGCGTTGCCGTCATGTTTGCTGCTGCAGCGGCTCTCTTCTGGTTCATCGGCGCCAGTGCGCCACCCGCCTTCCTCGGTCATTTCACGGTCTTCGTCCTCGCCTGCTTCGTCGGCTACATGGTCGTGTGGAACGTCAAGCCGGCCCTGCATACACCGCTGATGAGCGTCACCAACGCCGTCAGCAGCATCATTGCCATCGGCGCGCTGGTCCAGATCGCGCCGCCGATCGAAACCGGACTCGATCGTCCGGAAGACTGGATTCGCTGGCTGGCGATCGGTGCCATCGTCCTGGCGACCATCAACATGTTCGGTGGTTTCGCCGTAACCCAGCGCATGCTGGCAATGTTCCGCAAATAGGAGTTGATGAACATGTCTGAAAGCTTGGCAACCGTCTCCTATCTCGGAGCAACGATTCTTTTCATTCTCTGCCTCGGCGGCCTCAGCAATCAGGAGACCTCCCGCCGCGGCAACCTCTACGGGATCATCGGCATGACCATCGCCGTTCTGGCGACGGTCTTCGGTCCGCGTGTCGGCAGCGCCGGTTACGCGTGGCTGATCGGCGCGATGGCGGTCGGTGCGACGATCGGCATCTATGCCGCACGAACCGTCCAGATGACCCAGATGCCCGAACTGGTCGCATTGATGCACAGCATGGTCGGCCTCGCGGCGATGCTGGTCGGTTTTGCCAACTACATCGACCCGGTCACGGCGACCGGCATGACCGGGGCCGAAAAAGCGATCCACGAGGTCGAAATCTATGTCGGCATCTTGATCGGTGCCGTCACCTTTTCCGGCTCGGTCATCGCCTTCGGCAAGTTGTCCGGCAAGATCTCGGGTAACCCACTGCTGCTCCCGGCGCGCCACTGGATCAACCTCGCCGGCCTACTGGTCGTCATTTACTTCGGCCGGGAATTCCTGCACGCCAGCTCGATCAGCGACGGCATGACACCGCTGGTGGTGATGACCGTCATCGCCCTGCTGTTCGGCATCCACATGGTGATGGCGATCGGCGGTGCCGACATGCCGGTGGTGGTCTCGATGCTCAACAGCTACTCCGGTTGGGCGGCGGCGGCAACCGGCTTCATGCTGTCGAACGACCTGCTGATCGTCACCGGTGCCCTGGTCGGCTCGAGCGGCGCGATCCTGTCTTACATCATGTGTGCGGCGATGAATCGCCATTTCATCAGCGTCATCGCCGGCGGCTTCGGTACGACCGGAGGAACGCCTGCAGCGGCCGTTGGTGGCGCTCAACCGGCCGGCGAAGTGGTGCCGATCAGTGCGCCGGAAACGGCCGAGTTGTTGCGTGAGGCCAAGAACGTGATCATCGTCCCGGGTTACGGGATGGCGGTCGCGCAAGCCCAACATACGGTCTACGAAATCACTCGTCTGCTGCGCGAGAAAGGCGTCAACGTGCGCTTCGGCATTCACCCGGTGGCCGGCCGCATGCCCGGCCACATGAACGTGCTCCTCGCCGAAGCCAAGGTACCCTACGATATCGTCTTCGAAATGGACGAACTCAACGACGACTTCCCGACCACCGATGTGGCGATGATCATCGGCGCCAACGACATCGTCAATCCGGCTGCGCAGGATGATCCGAGCAGCCCGATCGCCGGCATGCCGGTGCTCGAGGTGTGGAAGGCCAAGACTTCGATCGTCATGAAGCGCAGCATGGCCTCCGGCTACGCCGGCGTGGACAATCCACTCTTCTACAAGGAAAACAACCGCATGCTCTTTGGCGATGCCAAGAAGATGCTCGATGAGGTGCTGGTTGCCCTGAAGAGCTGATCGGGGAATCCTTCCTCGTTCGCCCCGCAACGCCCGCATGTGCGGGCGTTGTGCTTTTCAGGGGGGCGAACTTTTCGGATGCAGATCGACATCTGGTAGAATCGCGGTGATGAGTGCAAGGGCGCATCCGCCAGCTATCCTATCTCTAGGGGGTGACATGGAGGTCAAAGAAGTTCTGCAGGTCAAAGATTCAGCACTGTTTGCCGTACATCCCGACTCGCCTCTTTCGGAAGCGGTCATCATGATGGCCGAAAATGACATCGGCTCGGTGATCGTCATGGAGGGAGGCAAGTTGGCAGGAATGCTGACTTTCCGTGAAGTCATGGCAATCCTCGCCAAACGCCAGACCGAGCGCCGGGTCGGGCCAACGCCACCGATTGCCGAAATTCTGGTCATCGAGGCGATGGACCGCAACCCCCCAACCGCTGATCCGGACATGGACGTCGACGAATTGCGCCGAATCATGGTGGACACGCACACTCGCTATGTGCCGGTCATGGAAGAAAATACCATTGTCGGGATCGTCTCCTTTCACGATGTCGCCAAGGCCGTGCTCGAAGAGCGCAACCTGGAAAACAAGTTGCTCAAGGCATACATCAAGGATTGGCCGTCGCCTTAGCACGCACGCTGCTCGCCGACGCGCGGCAAACCCCGCCCGCAGGGTTTCTCAGCCCTCCAGACCCACCGCACCCTCCAGACCCACCGCAAACAAGCGGCGATGTTCCTTGACGGCATAGCGATCGGTCATCCCGGCGATATAATCGGCCACCCTGCGGACTTGGTCACCCCCATCGGCAAGGACCTGATATTGCGGGGGCAGCAAGCGCGGATTGCTGACAAAGGCGGAAAATAGATCTCTGACGATACGTTGCGCCCTGCTGGCCATCCGCAGAACCTGATAGTGCTGATAGAGTCGGATATGCAGGAAGCGCTTAAGTTGGCGCTGCGCCGCGTATAAATCGTCCGAGAACGCCACCAATGGCGGCGCCAGGTGCACCTCGGCAAGATCCCGCGGCCTTTGCCGTGCGATGTGGGTTTTGGTGGTCTCGATCAGGTCGCAAACCAGGGTATTGATCATGCGCCGGATAGTTTCGTGGATCAAGCGGCGCCCGTTCAGTTCGGGGTAGACTTTCCGGACATCGGCAATGTGCAGGGAAAACAGGCTGACTTCCTGAAGCTGTTCGAGCGTGATCAGCCCGGCGCGCAATCCGTCGTCCACGTCATGATTGTTATAGGCGATTTCATCCGCCAGGTTGCAGATCTGCGCCTCGAGCGACGGTTGTGTGTGTCTGATGAAACGCTCGCCGAGTTTTCCAAGCTGACGAGCGTTGTCCAAGGAGCAATGCTTGACAATGCCTTCGCGGGTCTCAAAACAGAGGTTGAGGCCATCAAAAGCAGCGTAGCGCTCCTCCAGCAGGTCAACCGTTCGCAGACTCTGCAGATTGTGCTCAAAGCCTCCATGTGCGCGCATGCAATCGTTGAGCGCATCCTGCCCGGCATGGCCAAAAGGCGTATGACCGAGATCGTGAGCAAGCGAAATGGCTTCGGCCAGATCCTCGTTGAGTTGTAGCGAACGCGCGATTCCACGCGCGATCTGGGCGACTTCGAGGCTGTGTGTCAGGCGGGTACGAAAGAGATCACCTTCGTGATTGACGAACACCTGCGTCTTGTATTCGAGGCGTCGAAAGGCCGTCGAATGGATGATCCGGTCACGGTCGCGCTGGAACTCGCTGCGATGGACGGGTTCGCTGTCGGAATAACGGCGACCGCGTGAGTTGAGCGCCGTGACCGCGTACGGAGCAAGGTCAGGCATGCGCAGAGCGCGCGCCAATGGCCCTGCGGATTTCGGCCAGTGGTGCTGCGTCGCTGAGCACCGCCTGCCCGAGCTTCTTCAGAAGAACCAGGCGGAGCTTGCCATCCTGAACCTTCTTGTCGTGCTGCATCAATTCGAGATAGCGCTCGACGTTCAAGGCCGGCCCGCACACTGGCAAGCCTGCGCGCTGAAAAAGCCGCTCGACACGCAGAAGGTCATGCCGGTCGATCCAGCCCAGCAGCGACGACAGTTCGGCCGCCATCAGCGAACCCGCCGCAATAGCCTCACCGTGCAGCCATTCGCCATAGCCAACGCCGGTTTCAATCGCATGCCCGAAGGTATGGCCGAGGTTGAGCAGGGCTCGCTCGCCCGCCTCACGTTCGTCAGCGACCACCACTTCCGCCTTGTTCCTGCACGAACGGCAAATCGCTTCAGCCAGGGCAACCGGTTCACGAGACAGCAGGGACTCCAGGTTAGCCTCCAGCCACTCAAGAAAGGGCAAATCCCTGATCAAACCGTACTTGATCACTTCTGCCAGGCCAGCCCGCAGCTCTCTGTCCGGCAACGTATTCAGGGTATCGGTATCGGCCAGCACAAGCTGTGGCTGATGGAAAGCCCCGATCATGTTCTTGCCGAGAGGGTGATTGATCCCGGTCTTGCCACCCACCGACGAATCGACCTGGGCCAGCAGGGTCGTCGGCACCTGGATGAAAGGCATGCCACGCTGAAAACAGGCCGCCGCGAAACCCGTGATGTCACCAACCACTCCCCCACCGAGGGCGATCAGGGTTGTTGACCGTTCGCAGCGTCGCTCCAGCAGTCCGTCGAAAATCGAGTTGAGGGTTTGCCAGTCCTTGAACCGTTCGCCATCGGGCAGCACCATCTCGACGACTTCAACGCCGGCCCGGCGCAAAGGGTCCGCCAAGCGCTGCAGGTACAGCGGCGCGACGGTCACGTTACTGACGATCGCCGCTTTCGGCTGCCGCAGTATCAGCAACTCGGCGCGCTCGATCAGCCCCCGCCCGACATGAATCGGGTAGGAACGATCCCCGAGTGCGACCGTCAGCGTTTTCATGGCTCTCCCACTTCCTTGATCAGCAAATTCAGAACCGACTGGACCGTGATTCGGCTGCCACTGACGACCAGGTCGGCGACTTCACGGTACAGCGGGTCGCGCTGTGCGTGCAGTTCCCGGAGCTTCTGGCGTGGGTCACTGACCTGTAACAGCGGTCGCTTCTTGTCGTGTCGCGTCCGTTCGTGGAGCGTTGGCAGCGGCACATCGAGATAGATCACCAGACCACTCGCTCGCAGGTTCTGCCGGTTCTCGGACCGCAATACGGCACCGCCCCCGGTCGCCACAACCTGAGCATCCCGGTCAGCCAGTTCGGCAATGACCTGTGCCTCGCGCTTGCGAAAGCCTTCCTCACCTTCAATCTCAAAGATCGTCGGCAGACCGACGCCGGTGCGCGCTTCGACCTCGTGATCTGTATCAACAAAATGATACGCCAGGCGCCTGGCCAGGGCCTTGCCGATGGTCGTTTTTCCGGCCCCCATCAGGCCAACCAGGTAGACATTGCGTTTGTCGTTGTTCACTCGCCTATTCTATCGCATGCTCAGGATGGCCATGGGAGCAGGAGCTCACCCGGCTGGCCGCCTATGCACACATACTACAGGCAGTGATCAGCGCAACGACAGATTCTCGACGACGATCCTCGGTGTGATGAAAACCAGCAGTTCGGTCTTGTCGTCAATCCATTCCCGGTTCTTGAACATCCATCCAACATAGGGAAGGTCGCCGAGAAACGGGATTCGCTGGGTGTTGGTACGCTTTTCCTGCGTGTAGATGCCGCCAATGACCACCGTGCCGCCATTCTCGACCAGCACTTCGGTCTTGACGTGCTTGGTATCGATCGCCACCCCTGCCCCTGTCGACAAACGGGTATTCGGAGTGTCCTTGTTGACATCCAGGGTCATGGTGATCTTGCCATCCGGGGTGATCTGTGGCTTCACCTTCAATGAGAGATTGGCCTTTCTGAACGATATGCTGGTGGCACCGGAACTTGTCGCCTGTTGATAAGGAATCTCTACTCCCTGCTCGATGATTGCTTCCACCTGGTTTGCCGTCATCACGCGTGGACTCGAGATCACCTTGCCACGTCCGTCAGCTTCCAGTGCTGAAATTTCCAGGTTGAGAAACTGTGTCAGCGAGTTGTCGTACAGACTCAGGTTGAGCAGTCCCGGGGTCCCCGATCTTGGCGTCGCTGGCAGATTCACGAGACCGAACGACGAAGATCTGGGGTCCGAATTGACGATGTACCCTTTGTCTTTGACCTGCTCTACAGTCGTGGTTACCCGGCCGGTGACCGAATCTACCGTAGAGGTCTTGTTTGTCGCACCAAAGGACAGACGAATGCCCAGATTCTTGGCAAACGAGTCGCCGGCTTCAACGATTCGCGCTTCGATCATCACCTGTCGGGCGGGGATGTCCACCTTGGCGATCATCGCCCGTACATCATCGAGGCGGCTCGGCGTATCCTTGACGAACATCATGTTCGAACGGTCATCGAGAAGCGCGCTGCCACGCTTCGAGAGCAAGGTCTGCTTGGGGTCGATCAGCAGCTTTTGCACTGCTTCAGCCTTGATGTAGTTCATCTGGAAACTCTCGGTCTGCAGGGGCTCGAGGTCACCGATCTGCACTTTCGATTCGAAATCGAGCTTTTCCTTGGTCGCAATTTCCTCACGTGGCGCAATCAGAATGACATTTCCATTCTTGCGCATGTCCAGGCCCTTCTGCTGCATGATGATGTCGAGTGCCTGATCCCAGGGCACATCCTTGAGAATCAGGGTGATCGAGCCGCCGACGGAATCGCTGACGACCATGTTCATGCCGGTGAACTCGCCGATCACCTGCAGCAGACGGCGCACATCGACATTCTGGAAGTTCAGCGACAACTTCTCGCCCTGATAACCGCCACGCGAACCCTGCACCAGTTTGTTCGGATTCACGATGACCTGCTTGACCTCGATGACGAACTGACTGTCACTCTGATACGCGTTGTGTTCCCACAGGCCGCGCGGAGTGATGGTCATGCGGGCGTTGGCACCCTGCTGGTCGGTATGCACGGTCAACACCGGGGTTGCGAAATCGGTCACGTCAAGACGTTTGCGCAGCGTCTCCGGAACCGTCACCTTGGCGAAATCGACCACCAGCGTCGACCCCTGCTGCTTGATATCGATGCCTGCGTTGGCATCGGTCAGGTCAACCGTGATCCGCCCCTCGCCGTCCCTGCCGCGCCGGAAGGCGATGTCGCGAATGCTGTTGGACGAGGCAGACGGACGTGCCTGCGCGAAATGTTCGACCTTTGCCGCGCCCACTGTCGTCGCACTCGGTACCAGGGCGAGCAGCAGGCTGTTGCCATCGATCGTCGCCTCGTAGGTCATCGCCTTGTGCAGGTTCAGGACGAGGCGAGTCCGGTCCTCCGCCTGGACGATGTTGGCACTTTTCAAATCGCCCTCGTTATACGTTTGGCTCGACTTGCCGAGGCCGTTGGTCGTGTTCGGAAAATCAAAGGCCATACGTGCCGGCCTGGCGACACTGAAGGCTGCCGGCAGTGCTCGCAGGGGTTCCTTGAAAGTGAGCTTGACATTCAATACCGAGCCTTGCTGCACGACATTCATCGACTCAATCGAATTCGGCCGAACGTCTTCCTGGGCATGCACCGTTCCAAGCGCCCACAGCGCACCGGCAACCAGGCCAAACAGGTATTGTTTGATGTTGTGCTTCATTACTTTGCTCCCTTCTCCTGCAAAAGCAAGGTACTCGTCCTCTCCACCCAGTCACCGGCCGAATCCTGAACGAGTTCTCGCAGGGTGATATCCGCCTCGGAAACGTTGACCACCACGCCGAAATTCTGCCCCATGTAATTTCCGATCTTGATTTGGTACAACGTACCTTCAACCTGGATAATGGCGTACGACACCTTGTTTCTCGTCATCACGCCGACGTATTTCAGCGATTCCAGGGGATAAAGCTCCAACGGCTCTTTTGGCCGATCGAGGTCAGGCCGCAGGCCACCCCCCCCCTTCTTCTCCTCGGGACCCACCTTGGCCGGCTTGAAAGGGTCAAACAGACCGCCCACATCATAAGACGCAGGCTCGTAGGGCTCAACCACCGGCAAGGGGGGGATTTTGGCTTTGCTATCCTGAGCCGCGGTTTTCATCCATTCACGCAGATCCTCATGATCGCCCGTGGAACATGCGACCAGAAAGACCGTGCCAAGCAGGGCAACGAGTCTCCTCATTTCTTTCCAGCCTTCGCAGCTTGGGCGGCCTTCCTCTTCGCCGCCAGTTCTTCTTCGTCGAGATAGCGGAAGGTTTTGGTAATGGCATCCATCACCAAACCGTCCTTGCCCTGGGCAATGGCGATATTGTTCAAGGTGACGATCCTGGACAACTTGCCGATATCTCCGGCGAAAGCGCCGAAGTCATGATAAGAGCCGGTCAGGCGCACGTTGATTGGCAATTCTGCATAAAAGTCCTTGACTTGCTCCGCTCCAGGCTTGAACAACTCGAACTGCAGTCCTCTGCCCATCCCCGCCTGGTTGATTTCAACCAGCAAGGCCTCGACTTCAGATTTGTTGGGCAACTGTTTCAGGAGTGCACCGAAGGAACGGTCAATCTCGTTCAGGCGCTGCACGTACAGATCGAGGTTTACTGCCAGCTTCTTCTTGGCAACGAACTCATCCCGGAGCTTCAATTCGGTTTGCTGCTTGTTCTCCAGGGACACCAACTGTTCATCCCAGAAGAACCACCAGCCACCCAACAGGATCAACAGAAACAGGGCCAACAGGATGGTCACACGCGGCGCCAGAGGCCAGGTCCCTACATCCTTGGGATTCAGATCCTGGAAATCCCTGAAGATTGACCTCAAGTCGATGTTTCGAAGAGCGCTCGCTTTCACTTCTGCTCTCCTCCCCCGGTCGTTTTCCTCTTGATCGAGGCATTCATGGTGAATTCATTGAGGCGCCGCTTGTCGACAAGTACGGCCTTGATTTCCAGCAACTGCGGTTTTTCAAGCCACGGCGATGCCTCGATGTTGCGCATCAGCGTCGATACTCGGGCACTGGACTGGGCATAACCGCCGAGACTGATTCTCTGCCCCTCCTGCTTCAACGAGCGCAGGTACACCCCTTCCGGCATCTGCTTGGCCAGTTCGCTCAGCAAACGCACCGCTTCTGCCCGATCACGCTGCAATGATTCGATGATCCGTTTGCGCTCCATCAAGGCGTCGCTCTGCTCCTTGAGCCGCTTGATCTGATCGATCTCCTTGTTGAGGACGGCGATCTCCTGCTTGAGAAAATCGTTCCTGGCATCCTGCACCGAGATGTAACCGGCAATCACCGAGTAGACGAGAACCCCGATCAGCCCCGCAAGCAGCGTCACCAGGCCCAGCAAGGCGTAAAACTGTTGCCGCCGCGCTCTGCGCTTCTCTTCCCGATGCGGCAGAAGATTGATCCGTATCATGCGTCGAATCTCCTCAGCGCAAGACCGCAGGCGACCATCAATGACGAAGCATCGGCCAGCAGACTCTTGCCGCGAACCCGTTCGGCGAGCAGCATGTTGGCAAAGGGATTAGCAATGATCGTGTTGATCTGGGTCCGGGAAGCCACCACTTCGTCAACACCCGGAATGACTGCGCACCCCCCTGCGAGGACGATGTGGTTGACCTCGTTGAACTGCGTCGAAGTGAAGAAGAATTGCAAGGCACGCGACAGTTCCAGAGCCAGCGATTCAAGAAATGGCCGCAACAGTTCGGCCTCGTATTTCTCCGGCAGAGTATTTCGGCGTTTCTCGGCCTCTGCTTCCTCGAAGCTCATGCCAAACAGGCGGGCAATATCCTGCGTTAGTTGATTGCCGCCAAATGCCTGTTCGCGAGCGTAGAGTTGCTGGCCATTGCGGAGAACGGTGAAGTTCATCACATTGGCGCCGATGTCCACCAAGGCGACGATCTTCCCCTTGCCGCCTTCGGGAAGCTGTGCCTCAATCAGTTCAAAAGCGGCAAGCATGGCGTAGGACTCCACGTCCAACACCTTCGGCTTGAGGCCGGCCGATTCGGCAACGGCAACACGGTCTTCCACCTTTTCCTTACGCGACGCAGCAATCAGAACCTCGATCTCGTCAGGAGAAGACGGCGCGGGCCCGACCACCTGAAAATCCAGGTTGACTTCATCGAGAGGGAACGGGATGTACTGGTTGGCCTCGGACTCCACCAGCAGTTCGAGTTCATCCTCACGCTGCCCCGCCATGACAATGATTTTCTTGGTAATGACATGTGACGACGGCAGGGCGATCGCCACCTGCCGCGTCGCGGTCGCCAGCTTCTTCCAGGCTCGCCTGACGGATTCCGCGGCCGACTCAAGATTGACAATGTTGCCATCCGACACGACATCCCTTGGCAAGACTTCGATCGCGTAACGCTCGACACGGTAGCCACCCTTGCCATCACTGGCCAGCTCCACCATTTTGACCGACGACGAACTGATATCAAGACCGATCAGCGAGCGCGCCTTGGGATTAAAGATCGAAAAATCAAGCTGCAAATTGCCACTCCTCGCCTAAAAAACCCTTCAATAATTTGCAGTTAGCGTACCTATGGAGACTCTCCTTTCGATGCTAACAACAAGGTTACGGCATGTAAAGAAATTTCTGGAGGCTTTCGACACCACCCTGGTGGTGCTTGGCGTGAACCCCACAAACGCTCACCCGGCTTGCTTATCTGTTTGTTTTTACATTCAATCGGCTCTGTGAACAGGATTGCCATCGGCGCTGGCAATGACCTCTGGCAGGCCATCCGCTGAGCATCAGCGTCAATTGACTCCACTGGCCGCAACCGCTACATTACTGACCCGATCATTGCTCCCAGGCGGCTAGTGCTCGTTTTGCGCGGTGCAGACACTGACCCCGATGCGCACCTGCCCGTAAGGCACGGCATGCGGCTGAACACAGCCTTTCCTCAAAATACTCTCCTGTTGCTCGCGCTGCTCGCCGCCTGCGGCAAGGAGCCGGTAGCGCCCGAACCCGCCCGGCCGGTATTGACGCGCGTTCTTGGCGAGAGTTCGGGAGACGAGAGCCTCAACTACTCGGGAGAGGTTCGCTCGCGTTACGAAATCCCGCTCGCCTTCCGCATTCCCGGCAAGATCACTG
>NZ_JDSS02000032.1:16942-25574 GCF_000584955.1 Candidatus Accumulibacter vicinus | reverse complement strand
CTACATCTTTCAGATGAAGATGCCGTATGACCGGGAAACCCTGCTCGAAGCGCAGAAGGAAGTAGTGCGCGCCAATCAGCTCGAATCCTGCTACATCCGGCCGATCGTCTTCTATGGCTCCGAGGCGATGGGCATCGCCGCTACCGCGGTGAGTACGCACGTGGCCATCGCTGCCTGGCCATGGGGTGCCTACCTCGGTGCCGATGGGATGGAAAAGGGCATCCGCGTCAAAACCTCGTCTTTCACCCGCCATCATGTGAATGTCAATATGTGCCGCTCGAAGTCCGTCGGTACCTATACCAACTCGATCCTTGCCCACCAGGAGGTGGCGCACGACGGTTACGACGAGGCCTTGCTGCTCGACGTCGACGGGCGTTTCCGGAATCTGCATGCCATGAACTTTGTCAGCCAGGCAGCCCTTGAGGCCAAGGAGACCAGCTTCAGGGCCGCACAGGTACAGGCTGAACTGGCTCGCAACCAGACCGCGTATACGGTTCTCAAAGCCGAGCAGGCGGGGGTCGTCGGACTCGTCATGGCAGAAGTCGGCCAGGTTGTGGCGGCCGGGCAGACCGTGATGCGACTGGCGCGTGCCGACACCCTGGAAGTCGCGATCTCGATCCCCGAGGCACGCATGCCGGAGCTGCGCTCGCTTCGATCGGCAGAGGTGAGACTGTGGGCAGACAACGACGCCAGCTATCCGGGAACGCTGCGCGAAGTGTCGGCGGTTGCCGACCCGATCTCCCGCAGCTATGCGGCACGCGTGTCGATTCACCATCCGGATGCCCGGGTCCTGCTCGGGATGACCGCCCGGGTACACTTCCATCGCCCTGACGGGAAAGCCCGCCTGACGGTGCCACTGACGGCCATTTTTCAGCACGCTGGCCAGCCAGCGCTGTGGGTGGTCAGCGCGGAGCAAACCGTCACCTTGCGACCGGTCACGATCGCCCGCTATCGGGACGACACCGCCGTACTGGACAGCGGCGTGCAGGCCGGCGAAAGAATCGTCGTCGCTGGCGTCCATAAGCTGAGCGGCGGCGAGCAGGTCAAAGTGATCGAACAGGCACCCCGGTTTGACGAACCCCAGCCAGCAAAGGATCGGTCAGGCATCTCCAGGCAATGATCTCTCCCAATCTGTCCGAATGGGCGTTGCGCCACCGCTCGCTGGTCGCCTATCTGATCGTCGTGCTGATGCTCGGTGGTGTGCTTGCGTATATCAAGCTCGGCCGCGCCGAGGACCCGGACTTCACCTTCAAGGCGATGGTGGTGCGTACGCTGTGGCCGGGCGCCACCGCGAACGAAATGCAACTGCAGGTCACCGAACGGATCGAAAAACGCCTGCAGGAAGTCCCCTGGGTCGACGTGCTGCGCTCGCAGACGCGCTCCGGCGAATCCTTGATCACCGTTCTGCTCAAGGACTACACGCCGAAGAAGGAGGTTCCGGAAACCTGGTACCAGGTCCGCAAGAAGATTGGCGACATGCGGCATACGCTGCCGCAAGGTGTGCTCGGCCCCTTCATCAACGATGAATTCGGTGATACCTTCATCAACATCTACGCTCTGACCGGCGATGGCTTCGACCTCGCCACGCTGCGTCGCGAAGCCGACCGCATCGCCCGCGAACTGCGGCAGCTCCCCGACGTCAAGAAAATCGAATTGATCGGCGTCCAGGAAGAAAAGATCTACATCGAGGTTTCGCACGCCAAGCTGGCGACACTCGGTCTCAATCCGCTGGCGCTCTTTGATGCACTGCAGAAGCAGAACGCCATGACGCCAGCCGGATTCTACGAAACGCCTTCCGACCGGGTACGAATTCGCGTCTCAGGCGATTTCAAGTCGCTGGAGAGCATTCGCGAGATCGGCATCCAGGCCGACGGGCGCCTGTTCCGCCTCGGCGACATCGCAACGGTTGAACGCGGTTTTGCCGACCCACCGACACCCCGCATGCGCGTTCAGGGTCAGGACGCGATCGGCATCGCCATCGCCATGAACAAGGGGGGCGACGTGATCCGGCTCGGCGACCGCTTGCGTGCTGAAAGCGAACGCCTGCAGAAACAATTGCCGCGGGGAATCGACATGCACGTCGTCGCCGATCAACCGCAAATCGTCCGCCAGTCGATGAACCTCTTCATGTCGTCGCTGGCCGAAGCGGTCCTGATCGTCCTGGCGGTTTCCTTCCTCAGCCTCGGCATGCGCACCGGCGCCGTCGTCGCCCTGTCGATTCCGCTGGTGCTGGCGGTCACCTTCCTGTTGATGGCCATATCCGGAATCGACCTGCAGCGGATCTCGCTCGGCGCGCTGGTCATCTCGCTTGGTCTGCTGGTCGACGATGCAATCATTGCCGTCGAAATGATGGTCGTGAAAATGGAACAGGGTTGGGATCGCTTCCGCGCAGCCACCTTCGCCTACACCTCGACCGCTTTTCCGATGCTCACCGGCACCCTGATTACCGCTGTCGGCTTCATGCCGGTCGGTTTCGCCAGATCCGGTGCCGGCGAATATACCTTTTCGATATTCGCGGTAGTAAGCATTGCGCTGCTGGTTTCCTGGGTCGTCGCAGTACTGTTCACGCCCTACCTGGGCTACCTGCTGCTGGACGCGGACAAACTGCACCACAAGGCGCAACAGCACGGTGAAGACACTTACCAGACGCCGTTCTATCGTCGTGTTCGGGCGACCATCGAATGGTCTTTGCGGCATCGCTGGCTGGTCATCGCCGCCACGCTGACCGCTTTCGTAGCGGCGCTGGCAGGCCTGGGACTGGGCGTGCAGAAACAGTTCTTTCCGGCATCGAGTCGTCCCGAGTTACTGGTCGACCTGTGGCTGCCGAACGGCGCTTCCCTGAAAGCGACCGAAACGGCGAGCCGGAAAGTCGAAGCGATCCTTGCCGAACCGGAGATGAAACGCTCGATCAAGTACTTCGCGAGTTATCTCGGGAATGGCAGCCCGCGCTTCTACCTGCCACTCGACCAGCAACTGTTCAACGACAATTTCGCGCAATTGGTCATCACCACCCACGACCTCGCGGCGCGCGAGGACCTCAAGCGACGCCTTGAAGAACGCTTTGGCGATGTCGGCGGCGAATGGAGCGGCCTGCGCACGCGCGTGCTGCGCCTCGAAAACGGTCCGCCAGTGGGCTTTCCGGTCGTCTTTCGGGTGTCCGGCGAAGACCTCGAAGCGTTGCAGCGGCTCGCCGCGGCAGTGGCCGAGGTGATGCGCGCCAATCCGCATCTCAAGGAAGTGAACTTCGACTGGAACGAGATGGGCAAGATGATCCGTATCGACATCGATCAGGATCGCGCGCGCGCACTCGGCGTCAGTTCACAGGAACTTTCGGCTTTCCTCCATTCGCTGTTGACCGGCGTTGCCGTGACGCA
Source organism: Candidatus Accumulibacter vicinus (assembly GCF_000584955.1). Taxonomy (NCBI): domain Bacteria; kingdom Pseudomonadati; phylum Pseudomonadota; class Betaproteobacteria; genus Candidatus Accumulibacter; species Candidatus Accumulibacter vicinus. The sequence goes on along the minus strand of NZ_JDSS02000032.1, from coordinate 22,200 downwards.
GATGCGTACAGGCGATCAGTTGGTCGACGTGATCGTGCGCGCCGCCGGCGACGAACGTGCCCGCATCTCGGCGCTGGCGGACATCAACATCCCGACCCGCAGCGGCCGTTACGTGCCGCTGGCGCAACTGGCAAAGATCAGCTTCGCCCTCGAAGATACCGTGATCGCGCGCCGCAACCGCCTGCCGACGATCAGCGTGCGTGCCGACCTCCGCGACGGCATGCAGGCGCCCGCCGTCACCGCTCAGATTGACCCCCATCTCGACGCCCTGCGCACCCGGCTGCCGCCCGGTTTCCGCATCGAAGCCGGCGGGGCCAGCGAGGAGTCGGCCAAGGGCGAGAATTCGATCAAGGCGGTGATGCCGCTGATGCTCATCGGCGTCATCACCTTGCTGATGATCCAGTTGCAGAACGTCGGCCGAATGTTGCTGGTGCTGCTCACCGCACCGCTCGGACTGATCGGCGTTGCCCTGGCGCTGCTGATTTTCCGGGTGCCTTTCGGCTTCGTCGCCAACCTCGGCGTGATCGCGCTTTCGGGGATGATCATGCGCAATTCGGTGATTCTCGTCGACCAGATCGAGCAGGACGAAAAAGCCGGCAAGCCGGCCTGGGAAGCGATCATCGGATCGACGGTGCGGCGCTTCCGGCCGATCATGCTGACTGCCGCAGCAGCCATCCTGGCGATGATTCCACTGACCCGCAGCGTCTTCTGGGGACCGATGGCGGTTGCCATCATGGGCGGGCTGATCGTCGCCACGCTGCTGACCCTATGGTTTCTGCCGGCGCTCTATGCCGCCTGCTACCGGGTCTGGCCGAGCAACAGGCGCGCCCCGGCATGACACCGGCGCAAGGTGTACTCGGCACCTTGCGCCGGCTCAGACCGGGGCGCCATGGCCCGGTGACCACGCTGCAGGCGGGCGGTGAACCAGAAGCGGCTACCCTGGCCGAGCACACTGTCGGTGCCGGCATCGCCCCCCATCAGACGCGCCAGCCGGCGCGTGATCGCCAGGCCGAGGCCGGCACCACCGTTTGAGCAGCGCCTGGCGCAAGCGGGTGGCGTCGCCGCGCAACCACAGCGGCACGTGCTGCGCTTCGGTCTCGACCGTCAGGCCCTTGGCGCGCGCCGGCTCGGCAATCAGCGAGCGAACGCCGTCCAGGATCGTCTCGCGAGCGAAATCCCCCTGCTCCAGGTCCAGCTTGCCAGCCTCGACCTTCGACAGGTCGAGAATATCGTTGATGATCGCCAACAGATGCCGGGTAGCAGATCACCACCAGAGCGATCATTGCGTTGTCGGAGTCACGGTTGATGTCCTGGGATAAAGTCATGAGCATCCACCGCAGCGCCATGCGGCTGTCGACGCTTCCCGAATGCAGGATGATGATGCCATGCGCAGGCATGGATTGTTCAGTGTCGAGCAGCAGAATCGGGGATAACGTTCCAGTTCGGCCTCGGCGCGCGTGCGCCGCAACTCTTCATTCCGCTTGCGAATTCGCCCAGGGATCGCGGTATGATGTCTGCCAACGACCAGACGGAACGCCATCGATGAGCAGCAGACTGATCACCACCTGGAGCGACTACGACGGCGCAGTGCAGGAGATCCTGGATCTGTCGACCGCGACGCTAGAGATTTTCGATGAAGACCTCGCGCCGCTCAAGCTCGAGCGTCCGGAGCGGATTGCCGTACTGCGCAGCCTGCTTGCTGCACGGGAATACCATCAGCGATTGACGATCGTCGTGCAGAAGCCGGAATTCGTCAGACAGTACAGTCCGCAGTTGATGAGCCTGCTGACCGTTTATGCGCCGGCGCTGACGATCACTCAGTCACCGCCCCACCTCGACACCCTCAAGGATTCGCTGCTGATCGCCGATCGCCGGCACACACTGATCCGCTTCCATCGCGATCATGCGCGTGCCCGACTGATCATCGATGACGTTCACGAGAGCACGCCCCATCTCAAGCGCTTCGAAGAAATCGTCGCCGCCGGTGGCGAACCGCTCAGTTCGAGCACGCTTGGACTCTAAGTGCTTTTCGTCCGCATCGATCGATCATGGCGACTTTAGGCACACGCCATGCATCCCGCCGCAAAACAGTCCCCTGAGATGGACTTTGCTGCCCAAACGCGCAGAGTTCGCCTGCTACGCCGCCCTCTACAGTTTGCCACACCACAGGTTCTCCCAATGGTACGCGCCTGAACTGGCAGGCCTGGTCACAGACCCGCCCGCTTGAATCGCTCACAAGCCAATCTGTTGCTGCTTGCCGTCGCCGTCATTTGGGGTTCGGCTTTTGTCGCCCAGTCTGCGGGAATGAACGGAGTCGGGCCACTGACCTTCACCGGCATGCGCTTCCTGCTCGGGACCGCCATCGTGCTGCCGCTGGCCTGGCGCGAGTGGCGGCTGCTGTCGCTGCACGATGCCCGGCCGCGGGCCAGCGACGCCCTTGGCGTCGGCGCCCTGGGCGTGCTGCTGATGCTCGGCGCGGTACTGCAGCAGATCGGTATCGCCAGCACCACGGTGACCAACGCCGGCTTTCTCACCGCCCTCTATGTGCCACTGGTACCGCTGCTGGCATGGCTGATTCTCCAGACCCGCCCACACTGGTCGGTCTGGCCGACGTCACTCGGCTGCCTGGCCGGAAGCTGGCTGCTGTCGGGCACACATGAAATCGACCTGATGGTCGGCGATCTCTGGGTGATTGCCAGCAGCGTCTTCTGGGCCTTGCATGTGCTTTTTGTCGGACGCGTTACCGAGCGCATCGCCGCTCCTTTCCTGGTCGCATGCGGGCAGTTTCTGGTCTGCGGGGTGATCAGCCTGCTCGCCGCCGGCTTGGGTGAAACGATCACTCTGACCGGAATTCGCCAAGCCGGGCTGCCGATCGTCTATGCCGGCGTCTTTTCAGTGGCCATCGGTTTCACCGCGCAGGTGGTTGGGCAGCGCTATTCACAGCCAGCCGATGCGGCAATCATCCTTTCGGCGGAAACCGTTTTTGCGGCGCTGTTCGGTTTCCTGCTCATGGGAGATCGCCTCAGCGTCAGTGGTATGGCGGGCTGTACGCTGATTCTAGGCGGCATCATCGTCGTCCAGATCGCGCCGCTGACTCGTGCTGGACCCGATGCTCTACCTGGACGAACGCAGCCAGGAGGGCCAGGCAATGCGCCGAACCGCTAGACCGGGGAACAAGATGAGGGACAAGGAACCTGACCTCATCAGGCGAACGCAACGCCACCACGCACTGTCAGATCACCATCTGCGTCAAGCGTGCATCTATCCGGAGGTTCGACATGCCCCACTCGCCATTCAATACGCTGGCCCGCTTCACGCCTCCCGGCCAGCCGGAGGCCCTGTTCTATTCCTTGCCGGCCCTGGCGGCTGCCGAAATTGGCAATGTGCCTCGTTTACCGGTGTCGCTGCGCATCGTTCTCGAAGCACTGTTGCGTCACTGCGATGGCCAGCGCGTCAGCGAGCGACACATCCTCGAACTCGCCGAGTGGCAACCACGCGCACGCCGTAGCGAGGAGATCCCCTTCGTCGTCGCGCGCGTCGTGCTGCAGGATTTCACTGGCGTGCCATTGCTCTGCGATCTCGCGGCAATGCGGCAGGTGGCGCAGGCGCGAGGACTCGACCCGCGGCGCATCGAGCCACTGGTGCCGGTCGACCTGGTCGTCGACCATTCGGTACAGGTCGATTACTACGGCACGCCGCAGGCGCTGCAGCAGAACATGACTCTCGAGTTCGCGCGCAACCGCGAACGCTATCAGTTCATGAAATGGGGAATGCAGGCTTTCGAAACCTTCCGCGTCGTGCCGCCGGGCGTCGGTATCGTCCACCAGGTCAATCTCGAACATCTGTTCCACGGCGTTCGTCAGCAGACCCTGGGCGCAGTGGAAAAAGGGCGCACCGGCGGGGAACGGCTGTGCTTTCCCGACACGCTGGTCGGCACCGACTCGCACACCACGATGATCAATGCCGTCGGCGTCGTCGGCTGGGGAGTCGGAGGCATCGAGGCGGAAGCGGCAATGCTCGGGCAGCCGGTCTATTTCCTGACCCCGGACGTGGTTGGCGTCGAACTCAGCGGCCGCCTGCGCGAAGGCGTCACCGCCACCGATCTGGTGCTGACGGTGACCGAGCTGTTGCGCCGCGAAAAAGTGGTCGGCACCTTTGTCGAGTACTTCGGAGAGGGAGCCAGCACGCTGTCGGTGACCGACCGCGCGACGCTGGCCAACATGGCACCGGAGTATGGGGCGACGATGGGCTTCTTCCCGGTCGACGACAAGACTGTCGACTACATGCGCCGCAGCGGCCGCAGCGAAGCGGACTGTGTGCTCTTCGAAGCCTATTTCCGGGCGCAGGGATTGTTCGGCATTCCGCGCGCCGGCCAGATCGATTACTCGCGTACCGTCCGCCTCGATCTGGCCAGCATCGTCCCCTCCCTGGCCGGCCCCAAGCGGCCGCAGGACCGCATCGCGCTGCCCGAGATGGCGAGCCGCTTCAACACCCTGCTGAGCGCAGCCGAGTCGGCCGACGGCTTTGCCCGCCCACCCGAGACCCTGCGACAGCGCTACGCGACCGAGCGGCCCGGCATCGACCTCGGCCACGGCGACGTGCTGATCGCGGCGATCACCTCATGCACCAATACCAGCAATCCGGCAGTGATGATCGCCGCCGGATTGCTGGCGAAGAAGGCCGTCGACAAAGGCCTGCGCGTGCAGCCGCACATCAAGACCTCGCTGGCTCCCGGCTCGCGGGTGGTCACCGATTATCTGGACAAGGCTGGCCTCCTGGCGCCGCTCGCCAAGCTCGGCTTCGCGCTCGCCGGTTACGGCTGCACGACCTGTATCGGCAACGCCGGCGACCTCGACCCGGCGTTCAACCAGGCGATTACCGAGCACCAGCTCGTCGCCGCCGCGGTGCTCTCGGGTAACCGCAACTTCGAAGCGCGCATCCATCCCAATCTGCGCGCCAATTACCTCGCTTCGCCGCCGCTGGTCGTGGCCTTTGCGATTGCCGGCCGGGTCAATATCGACCTCGACAGCGAAGCGCTGGGTCGCGGTGCCGACGGCCAGCCGGTCTATCTGCGCGAGATCTGGCCGAGCTCGCAAGAGATCGACGCCGTGCTGCCGTTCGCGCTCGATCCCGAAACCTTCCGCCGGCGTTACGCCGACGTCGGCGCCGACCAGGATCTCTGGAAAGCCATTCCGGCGCCGGCCGGCGAGGTCTACGACTGGCCGCCATCGACCTACATCGCCCGCCCGCCGTTCTTC
>NZ_JDSS02000032.1:14123-16606 GCF_000584955.1 Candidatus Accumulibacter vicinus | reverse complement strand
GCTTGCCGGCGACCTGCGCGGCGCGCGGGCGCTGCTGATCCTCGGCGACTCGGTCACCACCGACCATATCTCGCCGGCCGGTTCGTTCGGCGAGAATACGCCGGCCGGGCAGTGGCTCACGCAACAGGGAGTCAAACGCGTCGACTTCAACTCCTATGGCGCCCGCCGCGGCCACCATGAGGTGATGATGCGCGGCACCTTCGCCAATGTCCGCATCCGTAACCTGATGCTGCCGGCCGACGCCGAAGGACGCCAGCCACAGGGCGGCTACACGCTGCTCGACGGCCAGCAGACGACGGTCTTCGCCGCCGCGATGCACCATCTCGAGCGTGGCACGCCGACGCTGATCTTCGCCGGCGAGGAATATGGAACCGGATCGTCACGCGACTGGGCCGCCAAGGGGACCCGCCTGCTCGGCGTGCGCGCGGTGATCGCGCGCAGCTACGAACGAATTCACCGTGCCAATCTGGTCGGCATGGGCGTACTGCCACTGCAGTTCGTGGCCGACGATTCGGTGACTTCCCTGGGCCTGCGCGGCGACGAGACCTTCGACATCCTCGGCATCGGCCCGAGCCTGTTGCCGATGCAGGCGCTCACCCTGGTAATCGAGCGCGCCAATGGCGAGCGCAGCGAACGCCCGCTGCTGTGCCGCATCGACACGGCGATCGAGGTCAGTTACTACCGCTCGGGCGGCATCCTGCCCTACGTTCTCGGCGAACTGCTCGGAGCACCCGCGGGAAACACGACTGACTAACTGCAGGCTGGACGGTTCGCGCAGACTTCACCGGCAAAGAGATGTCCTCGGATCTGGGCATCTGGATGCTGGGCGCCGTTGATCGCCGCATTGGCCTGATGGATCGCCTGAGCGACGAGCCCCAGCTTTCAGGCCGAGTGCAATTCCTCCCGGATCACTCGCCGCAGCGTCTCTTCGATCGTCTTTTGCTGCATTGCTTCGCGCAAGGTGGCGTTGATCAGAGTCTGGTATCCCCGCCCACCGGCCTGCTGCTTGAACCACGCCACGACATCCGGATCGAGCGTGATGTTGATCTTCTGCTTCTTCATCGCCGCGGGCCGCAGGCCCACGCGGTGCACCGCCTGCGCGAAATCTTCGGGCGACCAGACGGGCGCTTCATCGAGATCGTCAGAGGCTTGCAAAGTAGTATTCCCGTTCATGGCGCTCCGCCTTTCGCATCGAAATGACCTGCATCGTGTCTTCGGTCTCGGTGTGCGCAATCACCACCACCTCGACTCCCAGCAAGCCCACCGTGGAAAAACGCGCCTCGCCATAGGAGAAGCGCGTATCCGGGCACGTCAGGGTATGCCCTGCGAACACCCGCGACGCGTCAGCAAAATCAAGCCCATGCTTCTTCAGGTTGGCCTGCCGCTTGGCATCGTTCCAGGTGAAATTCATGCTTCAGTATAGACGATTATCTCTATCGTTATCGTAAGAACTCGCCACACCTTTGCCGGGTTACGGCGGGCCGACCCCTTCCCCTTCAGACCAGAGGGTCGGCTTCTCCATTCGTGTTACGAGGCTAGCAGTTCGACAACAGCGGTGAAATCACACCCCCTTGCGGAGTGCCTTTGCTGCTGGCTTTACCACCGCCGACATACTTCCGCGTGCCGTCCGCGTCCTCACCAATGACCGGCGCTTTGAGCCACAGCTTGATGACGTGCAAAATCGCACCATCAACAATGCGCTCGGCCACCACGGCCAGCAGTTTGGCGTGCGGGATGCTGTCAAAATACTTCGACAGATCGGCATCGATGACTTCCGTGTAGCCGCGATAAAGCGCTTCGGCAATGGCATCGACCGCATCGTGGGCCGATTTCTTCGGCCTGAAGCCGTAGGAGTTCGGACAGAAGTCGGCTTCAAATATCGGCTCGATGACGAGCTTGACGGCCATCTGGGCAACACGGTCTCGGATCGTCGGTATCCCCAACGGACGCAGGCTGCCGTCCGCTTTGGGAATCATGACGCGCCGTACCGGACTGGGGTGGTAGGTTTTCTCTTTCAGGTCTTGGGCCAATTCCGACAAAAACGCGTCTATCCCTGTCGTCTGCTCTATGGCCTCGAAGCTGATCCCATCGACACCGGGACTTCCCTTGTTGGCGCGGACGAGGCGGTAGGCATGATTGAGGATGTCTGCCCGCCAGACCTTGTCATATAGCGCATAGAAGCGATAGACCGGTTCCTGCTTGGCCTTGGTGTAGAGCTTCCTCTGTAGTGTCCTGATCACTTCAGGGGTGGCTAGCATGTCGCAATCCCCTTCTCCTTCACTCTTCGGTTGCATGAACAAAGCAGGGTCCCTTCCCTCGTTCGGGGTTATGTTGTCCCGCGAACTCCAGCAGTAATATGAACCCCTCCGACTCCCGCTACGGTCTGCGGCGCTTTCGTTTCCTTATACGCCTCAGTCGGTGGCCTCCCCACCACCGTAACGGGTCTCCCGTGCTGCACGGTCTATCCTCCACAACATGCCACC
>NZ_JDSS02000032.1:12784-14098 GCF_000584955.1 Candidatus Accumulibacter vicinus | reverse complement strand
GCCCCGGTCAAAGCGGACAATTCATGTGCTACAAAACCGGACAGTTTTATTTGTTGCCAACATGACCGTTAGACTTGACCCGTGGCGGAGAGGAATCAGGAGTCCCGTGGGGGGTTGTCGGTGATTTCAAGACCCCGGTCTTGCGTGTGTGATTTCAAGATCTGACCCTGGTCTCGCTCCTGCTCATCGTAAAGTTCAATTTGATCGCAAACACATGCGATCGCTCCTCCATATGAGCATTCGAACTGGGCCAAGTATGCGTCGGGATGTTCGTTCGCGATCTGTTTAGCCAGCCTCAGCGCGTCTTCTTTTGTAGCTCGCTCGGTAAAAAGGACATTCCAAGCGCTATCTGGAATCTCCCAAGATGCGTCCGGAACCGCAGATACTTTCCAAACATAGATGTCGGACAAAATGGCGCCATTCCAAAGGTCCGCCACGGTCAGTTGAACAATGCCTCTAAGCTGAACCTTTGTGCGCTTGCCAGTTACTCCCCTTAGTCGAATACACAAGGCATCCCTGCTGTCCGAGAACGCGAACTCTTCCAGCCGGCTGTCGTGAATCTGGGCGCCGTAGATGCGCCCGTATTCGTCACTGTGTAATTCAAGCTGTGTGGTCATCTGCAGTCTCACTTCTTAGGAGGCGGAACGTTAGGGCCTCTTGGCGGCGGTGGATCACCCGGCTTCGGCGGTCGCGGAGAACCACGGTCCTCGTGAGAGGGGGGGCCACCACCCGGGGGACGCCCCCAGTCGTGACAATGATCACCGCTTCCTACGCCACACTCGTCCGGATGAGGAAGATCACGGTCAATTGCCGGGTAGCGATCCCGACCATACGTTCTGCTACCTGTTCCTCCCCGAACAGTTGAGCCTGGCTCACCTGTGAAGGGAGGCTTGTTTCCAGGAACATCTTCGCAGGCCCCGTCAGTACACTTCCCGTTATCCTGGGTCAGGATAACCGCCCCGCCTACGATGAAGAGCCACTTGCAGGCTGTTGCGATAACAGCCACGTCGCAAACTGGGTTGGCGGGTCCGCCGAGCAAACACGATGGCAACAGAGCTTCGGTCAGCAAACCGAACCGGTCGGTGTAACGAAGCGGATTTCCCCCAACATAGGCATAGGTATTGATGCCGCCCTGGAGCCCGATGGGATCGCTCTGCACATACCGTCCGGTGGAAGGATAGTAATCCCTGAAGTAGTTGTAATGCAACTGCGTCTCCCGGTCGAAGTACTGCCCCGGGAAACGCAGATTGATCACCGTCGCCCGTCCATCGCCATCCGGGTCCTCCTCCGGCAGCGCCATCCCGAACGGCTCAC
>NZ_JDSS02000032.1:11451-12774 GCF_000584955.1 Candidatus Accumulibacter vicinus | reverse complement strand
GATTACTCGAACGCCGCTTCCCGGTGCTAGAAAGGCGTACGGACAACTCCTCTCACGGGACTTTAACCCGCTGGATATACCGCCGATCACGGCGAACGGTCTGTCCCCGATTATTCGCGCCCTTGACCCCATCTGTGTGCTACTCAAATAACCAAGATAGCATAATTCCGACAATCCCAAGAGTCGTGAGGATATGGATGATCGATGCAACGGTCAAAACGCGATCCCCATAGCTCACAAACCGGAACCCGAATAGCATTTGCCACAAATTGGCTAGAGCCTTTGGCCCGATAATGAACATAGAAATCCTGCGATCTTCCTGATCGGGACCCTCTAAATGCATATTTGCGCGCCATGCAATGATCGAGTACGAGCCATAGTGAGCCAAGATAGTAAGAACGATAAGCTTACTCACAGCGACACTTCTTCCATTCAACGCCTTTTACTGTTGACTTGCCCTTTACGCCGCCAATTCCGAAATCAAATCCGATGCCGGGGCTCGGCGCAGGAGCGCTATCGGAGAGATTTTTTCCCAACTGATACCATGTCCAACCGCCGGTGAGAATAACGCCAGCGTTAGCTCCGGTCGCTCGGAATACGCCCTCAAAGCCACTGGGGTCAATTGTCGTATTGAGATCGTCAAAACTCACCTCGCTTGCGCCTCCTGTGAGCCTTGCCCCAAAACTGGCGCCAAACCCATACGCACGAACGCGAATGTAGGCGTATTGGCCGTTGACACATTCCGATTTCAGGTCGAACCAATACACTGCACCACCGAGACCGGGCGTGAACGCCAAGGAATAGACCTCGCCGGACCACTTTACTAACCCGGTGGGATCAACGTACATCGTCGGTGCATTGCTTACGTAGGTGTACCCGTTCAGCCCCCCGCGCAAGCCGATGGGATCACTCTGCACATACCGTCCGGTGGAAGGATCGTAATCCCTGAAGTAGTTGTAATGCAGCCCGGTCTCCTTGTCAAAATACTGCCCCGGGAAGCGCAGATTGATCACCGTCGCCCGTCCATCCCCATCCGGGTCCTCCTCCGGCAACGCCATCCCGAACGGCTCACCGGTCGGCAGGTTGCGCCAGACGACGACGTTGGCTTCGTTGGTCGCCACCCGCGGCGTGCCGAGATGATCGCCGTGCAGGTAGAGGATGGTCGGCCCGCTACCGGTGACGGTGATCGTGCGCGCGGCGCTGGTCGTCGCGGCGCCGAGGTTGTCGGTCGCCTTGGCGGTGAGGGGGTAGCTGCCGGCCGGGACACTGTTCCAGGCGACAGTGTACGGCGCCGCGGTGGCGGTGCCGATGAGCGTCGTTCCC
>NZ_JDSS02000032.1:11363-11441 GCF_000584955.1 Candidatus Accumulibacter vicinus | reverse complement strand
GGGTAGCTGCCAGCCGGGACGCTGTTCCAGGTGACAGTGTACGGCGCCGCGGTGGCGGTGCCGATGAGCGTCGTTCCC
>NZ_JDSS02000032.1:10982-11353 GCF_000584955.1 Candidatus Accumulibacter vicinus | reverse complement strand
GGCGGTCAGGGGGATCGCGGCGGGGGCGACGAAACTCGCGCCCGCGGCCGGGGCCGTCAGGCTGACGGTCGGCGCCTGGTTGCCCGCCTGTACCGTGACCGTGCGGGCCGTGCTGGTCGTCACGCCGCCGGCGCTGTCGGTCGCTCTGGCCGTGAGACTGTAACTGCCGGCCGTCGTCGGCGTCCAGGCGAGGGTGTAGGGGCTGGCCGTGCCGCCGCCGATCAGGGTCGTTCCCTGGTAGAAATCGACCCGGGTGATCGGCGTGTTGACCTCGACGCCGCTCGCTGTCGCACTCAGCGTGACCGTCGCCGGCAGCGTAAAGACCGCGCCGGCCGCCGGCGCGCTGAGACTGACCGTCGGTGGGGTATTGG
>NZ_JDSS02000032.1:10453-10717 GCF_000584955.1 Candidatus Accumulibacter vicinus | reverse complement strand
ATCGACCTCGACGCCGTCGGCGGTCGCACTGACGGTGACGGTCGCCGGCAGGGTATAGACGGCGCCGTCGGCCGGCGCGGTGAGACTGACGGTCGGCGGGGTGTTGGTCGCGTTGACGGTGATCGTCCGTGCGGCGCTGGTCGTCACGGCGCCCTGGTTGTCGGTCGCCTTGGCGGTCAGGCTGTAGCCGCCGGCCGGGACGCTGTTCCAGGTGACGGTGTACGGCGCCGCCGTGGCGGTGCCGATCAGCGTCGTTCCCTGGAA
>NZ_JDSS02000032.1:9560-10443 GCF_000584955.1 Candidatus Accumulibacter vicinus | reverse complement strand
ACTGTAGCTGCCGGCGGGAACGCTGTTCCAGGCAAAGCTGTACGGCGCCGCGGTGGCGGTGCCGATGAGCGTCGTTCCCTGGAAAAACTCGACCTGGGTGATCGTCCCGTCGGTGTCGGCGGCGGTCGCGGTCAAGGTGATCGCGGCGGGAGCGACGTAGCTGGCACCCGCGGCCGGGGCCGTCAAGCTGACGGTCGGCGCCTGGTTGGTGGTGACGGTGATCGTCCGTGCGGCGCTCGTCGTCGCGGCGCCGAGGTTGTCGGTCGCCTTGGCGGTGAGGGGGTAGCTGCCGGCCGGGACGCTGTTCCAGGTGACAGTGTACGGCGCCGCCGTGGCGGTGCCGATGAGCGTCGTTCCCTGGAAGAACTCGACCTTGCGATCGTCCCGTCGGTATCGGCGGCGGTCGCGGTCAGGGGGATCGCGGCGGGAGCGACAAAACTGGCGCCGGCGGCCGGGGCCGTCAGGCTGACGGTCGGCGCCTGGTTGGTGGTGACGGTAATGGCTACGGCGGCGCTGGTCGTCGCGGCGCCTTTGTCGTCGGTCGCCTTGGCGGTCAGGCTGTAACTGCCGGCCGGGACGCTGTTCCAGGCAAAGCTGTATGGCGCCGCGGTGGCGGTGCCGATGAGCGTCGTTCCCTGGAAGAACTCGACCTTGACGATCGTCCCGTCGGTATCGGCGGCGGTCGCGGTCAGGGGGATCGCGGCGGGAGCGACGAAACTCGCGCCCGCGGCCGGAGCCGTCAGGCTGACGGTCGGTGCCTGGTTGGTGGTGACGGTGATCGTCCGTGCGGCGCTCGTCGTCGCGGCGCCCTGGTTGTCGGTCGCCTTGGCGGTGAGGCTGTAGCTGCCGGCCGGGACGCTGTTCCAGGCGAAGCTGTACGGCG
>NZ_JDSS02000032.1:8961-9550 GCF_000584955.1 Candidatus Accumulibacter vicinus | reverse complement strand
GGCTGATCGTCCCGTCGGTATCGGCGGCGGTCGCGGTCAGGGGAATCGCCGCCGGAGCGACGAAACTGGCGCCGGCGGCCGGGGCTGTCAGGCTGACGGTCGGCGGCGTGTTGCCGGCGGTAATGGTGAAATTCCCCACCAAGCGGGTGGTTGCGCCGCCGGCACTGTCGGTGACCGTAACGCCAAGCTGGTAGTTGCCGGCCGCCGTCGGCGTCCAGGTGATGGTGAAGTTGGCATCGCCACTGCCGACCAGGTTCTGCTGGCCATCGTACAGGTCGATCCGGGTGATCGGCGTATTGGCTTGCATCGGATTCACCAGGAGCTGCCAGGAAAGTGTGATCGGCAAGGCGTAGACGCCGCTGCTCGGACCATTTACCGTCACGCTCGGCGGCGTATTGCTGCTGGTCACGGTCATCGTCCGCGCCGCGCTGGTGGTGACGCCGCCGGCGCTGTCGGTGGCCCGCGCGGTGAGGCTGTGACTGCCGACCGGGACGTTGTTCCAGGTGAAGGTGTAGGGGCTGGCGGTGAGCGTGGCGAGGACGCTGGCGCCGTCGAGGAACTCGACTTTGGTCAGCGTCGTGCCGGCACT
>NZ_JDSS02000032.1:8152-8951 GCF_000584955.1 Candidatus Accumulibacter vicinus | reverse complement strand
TTTGGTCACCGGGGTGTTGGCTTCGCCGCCGCTGGCACTGGCGGTGAGCGTCACCATGGCCGGGGCGAGGTAGCTCGCGCCGGCGGCCGGTGCGGTCAGGCTGACCGTCGGTGGGGTGTTGGTGCCGGTGACGGTGATCGTCCGTGCAGCACTGGTGGTGACGCCGCCGGCGCTGTCGGTGGCCCGGGCGGTGAGGGGGTAACTGCCGGCCGGGACGTTGCTCCAGGGGACGGTGTAGGGGCTGGCCGTGGCGGTGCCGATCAGCGTGGTGCCCTGGAAGAACTCGACCTTGCTGATCGGGGTGTTGACCTCGACGCCGCTCGCCGTGGCGCTGAGCGAGATATTGGCCGGGGCGAGGTAACTGGCGCCGGCCGCCGGCGCGCTGAGACTGACCGTCGGTGGGGTATTGGTCGCGTTGACGGTGATCGTGCGCGCGGCACTGGTCGTCACTCCCCCAGCGCTGTCGGTGACCCGGGCGGTGAGGGGGTGACTGCCGGCCGGGACGTTGTTCCAAGTGAAGGTGTAGGGGCTGGCGGTGAGCGTGGCGAGAACAGTGGCGCCGTCGAGGAACTCGACTTTGGTCAGCGTCGTGCCGGCACTGGCGATGGCGATGGCGCTGACGGGGACGCTCGCCGGGGCGAGGTAGACGGCCCCGGCGGCCGGCGCGCCGAGACTCACCGTCGGGGCGGCCCAGGCCGGCGGAACCAGGCCGATCAGGACGAGCAGCAGGAAGGGGGCGAGGCGGCGCAGGGCTTGACGGAGGTTGGGCATGATCGTTCTCCCCTGCGCTAGTGAATGA
>NZ_JDSS02000032.1:6962-7738 GCF_000584955.1 Candidatus Accumulibacter vicinus | reverse complement strand
CTCGCTGATCAGTCGGCCTTCTTGGTCGTAGTGGTAGAGGGTGTCCTCGGCCCCGGTCTTGCGCAGGCGCTGACCGAGGGGGTCGAGGCGGTAGGTGGTGGTGAGGCCGCCGACGGTGACGCCGGTCAGGCGGCCGCGCGCGTCGTAGCTGAAGGTCTGGCCGGCACCGTCGGCTTTGACGCGGCCGTTGGCGTCGTAGGTGTAGGCCCTGGGCTGGCTGCCGGCGATGGCCGACAGGCGGTTGCTGGTCGGGCTGACGGTGTAGCTGCGCGTGGCGGCGCCGCTGGTCTGGCTCAGGCGGTTGCCGGTGGCGTCGTAGCCGTAGCCGTGGGTGACGCTGGGCAGGACGGCCTGGGTCAGCCGGTCGAGGGGGTCGTAGCCGTAGCGCGCGGTCTGCGCGGGGTCGCTGAGCTGGCTTTGACTGGCGAGGCGCGAGGCGTTGTCGTAGGCGATCTGCCAGGTCTCTTGGCCAAGGACGTAGCTCGCCGGCCGGCCATCGGCGTCCTGGCCCCAGGTGAGGCGTTGTCCGGCGCCGTTGGTGAGCTGTTTGAGGGCGCCGGCGGGGTGGTAGGTGATGGCGCTGGCGAGTGTCTTGACTTCACCGGCGACGGTGAGCTGGACGTCGCGGATTCGTCCCTGGGCGTCGAGGGTGTAGTCGATCCGTTTGCCGCCCGGCGTGGTGAGGCCGCTCAGGCGTCCTTGGCTGTAGCGGTATTGGGTGGTGAAGGGAACGCCGGCGATCTGGCGGGTTTCCTGGGTCAGGCGTCCGTGCGGGT
>NZ_JDSS02000032.1:6562-6952 GCF_000584955.1 Candidatus Accumulibacter vicinus | reverse complement strand
TCGCGCTCTGCGTGGGGTCGCTGAGATTGCTTTGACTGGCCAGACGCGAGGCGTTGTCGTAGGCGATCTGCCAGGTCTGGCCGCCAAGGACGTAGCTGGCTGGCCGGCCATCGGCGTCCTGGCTCCAGGTGAGGCGTTGTCCGGCGCCGTTGGTGAGCTGTTTGAGGGTGCCGGCGGGGTGGTAGGTGATGGCGCTGGCCAGTGTCTTGACTTCACCGGCGACGGTGAGCTTCACGTCGCGGATTCGTCCCTGGGCGTCGAGGGTGTAGTCGATCTGTTTGCCGCTCGGATAGGTGAGGCCGCTCAGGCGTCCTTGGCTGTAGCGGTATTGGGTGATGAAGGGGACGCCGGCGATCTGGCGGGTTTCCTGGGTCAGGCGTCCGTGCCGGT
>NZ_JDSS02000032.1:6441-6552 GCF_000584955.1 Candidatus Accumulibacter vicinus | reverse complement strand
GCGTCCCTGGCCATTGGCGCCCTGGTCCCAGAGGAAGCGGTCGCGGCTGTTGTCGGCATAGGTGCTGCGGGTGAGGCGGTTGAGGGCGTCGTATTGCCGGCGGGTGGTCTG
>NZ_JDSS02000032.1:5621-6431 GCF_000584955.1 Candidatus Accumulibacter vicinus | reverse complement strand
CGTATTGGCGGTCGATGGCGGTGAGCAGGGCGTCGGCGGCGTCGCGTTGTTCGATGCGGGTGAGCCGGCCCAGGTGAGCGGTCCCCTGGTCCCAGAGGAAGAGGTCGCGGCTGTTGTCGTCATAGGTGGTGCGGGTGAGGCGGTTGAGGGCGTCGTATTGCCGGCGGGTGGTCTGGCCCTGGGCGTCGGTGTGGGTCAGTTCGTTGCCGGCGGCGTCGAAGGTCTGGCTGCTGACGCCACTGTCGGGGGAGTCGAGGCCGGTGGCGTTGCCCAGGCCGTCGACGGTGTAGCGCGTGATGAGGTTTCTGGGGTCGGTGACGCGGCTCAGGCGGTGCTGTCCGTCGTAGGCGTACTGGGTGACGCCGCCGCTCGGATCGGTGACGCGGATGAGGCGGTTGAGGGCGTCGAAGGCCTGGGTGGTGGTGCGGGTGCCGGCACCGTGCGGGGTGCTGAGGGTGGTGAGGTTGCCTTGCGGATCGTAGGTGTAGTCGGCCTGGAGCTGGTCGAGCGCGCCGAGTTCGCGGGTCAGGCGGCTGAGCGCGTCATGGACGCGTTTGCGGGTCTGGCTGAGGATGTGGGCGGGGTCGCGCCATTCTTCTTGGACGCGATTGCCGGCGGCGTCGAGGGTGGTGGTGAGGGTGTTGCCGAGGGCGTCGGTGATTTGCGTGAGGCGGTGGGCGGGGTCGTAGGTGTAGGCGAGGAAGCTGCCGTCGGGTGACGTGAGGCGGGTGAGCTGGCCGGCGGGGTCGTAGGTGTAGACGGTCTGTTCGTCGCCGACGGTCTGGCCGGTGAGGCGGCCGCGCGGGTCGT
>NZ_JDSS02000032.1:3047-5611 GCF_000584955.1 Candidatus Accumulibacter vicinus | reverse complement strand
TGTCGGGTAGCGTGAGGCGGATGAGCTGGCCGGCGGGGTCGTAGGTGTAGGCGGTGTGTTCGTCGCCGACGGTCTGGCCGGTGAGGCGGCCGCGCGGGTCGTAGGTGAAGGTGGTGACGAGGCCGTTCGGGTCGATCAGGGTGAGCGGCCGGCCGTTGAGGTCGTAGGCGGTGAGGTCGCTGCGCTGCCCGAGGGCGTTGGTGACGCTGGCGAGTTGGCCGCGTTTGCCGGGGTCGGGGTCGGCGGGGTCGTAGTAGGTGTAGGTGGTGAGGTCGGCGACGTCGGTGCGTGGGCCGTCGGCGGTGAGGACCTGGCCGACGCTGTTGTAGGTCCAGGTCCAGGTGCGCGGGCTGCCGACCAGGGGGGCGGCGAAGCCCTGGCTGCCGTTGGCGTCGGGGGTGGCCTGTTCGCTGCGCGTGAGGAGGTTGCCGGCGGGGTCGTAGGTGAAGGTGGTGCGCTTGAGGGGTTCGGCGATGCGTAGCGGCAGGCGCCAGGTGGCGTGCCAGTCGGTGCGGGTGGTGCGTTGCTCGGGGGTGCCGGAGGCTTCGATGCGTTGGGTTTCGAGGTTGCGCACCGGGTCGTAGGTGTAGGTGGTGAGCTGGCCGTTGAAGTCGGTCTGGCTGACCGATCGTCGACACGCGGTTGGCGAACTCCTGGATCTGGTCGTCGCCACGCAGCAGGAGGACGAGGTCGGTGCCGGCGGCGGAGGTTGAGGAGGACGTCGTGGTTGTGCCGCCATCAGCGGGCTTCAATCCGAGCCTGGCCCCTTAAGCTCTTAACAGAAACTCAGCGTGTAGTCTGTTCCGAAGCCGGTCAAGATCTGGTCCACATCGGCTTCGAGGGTCTTGGCGTCGCGGGCCTTGAACGCCATCCAGGTGTACTTCATCTTGTGCCACAGCTTTTCGATGCGGTTCAGTTCTGGGCTGTAGGGTGGCAGGAAGTACAACTTCAGCCCCCGTTGCGCCAGTAGCTTCAGCATCGGCTGGATCGCCTTCGCCTTATGTACCGAAGCGTTGTCCAGAATCACCACCCAGGGCTTGCCGACATGTTGAACCAACAAGCCGAGGAAGGCGGCAAAGAGCACGGCGGTCATCGTTTCCCACCGCTTCACCGTGAACAAGTCGCCCGACGATAGCAGGGCGCCCACGACATTCAGGCGCCGCCCACGCCTGGCATAGATCATGTGACGCTCCCCCACCGGTGTCCAAGCGCTGCGATTGGGTTGGGCTTGCACAAAGCCTGCTTCGTCCACATACGCGACTTCGACTTCACCTCGTTCGGACGCCGCCAACAGTTCCTTGATTTCTAACGCGGATTCCCGGAATCTCTGCTCGTCTCGTTTTTTTTTAGACTATGTCGGGTGCGCTTCCACACGAACTTCATCTGCTTCAGGGCCAGGCTCAAGGTATTGCGATGCACCGCAACACCACAGGTCTCCTTCAGTTTGACCAACAACTCGGGCGTCGTCAGCGCTTCTTCGCTGGCCCATCCTTTCACCAAGGCCAAGTGCTCATCCGTCAGCTTCTGTGGCGCTCCGCAACGTGCCTGGTCAGGCAATGAGGCAAACCCAGCACCCAGCCATCGTTGCCGCCGTTCGTAGATCGTATACAACCTCACCGACTGCTGCTTCGCCACCTCTTTCACCGCAAACCCCGATCCAAGGAGCAGGATCGACTGCGCACGTTCCCGCTCCCTCCAGTCTCGGCCCTTCTTCACGATCAACTCCAGCTTCAACCGTTCCTCTTCCAAGAATTCCAGGGGCTTGAGTTTCATCGTCATCCACACCAAATATGCAATAAAGATGCATTGTACACTACTCGCCTATTTAACGGGGAGAGCTTACTTGCTTCATGAGCATTCGCACTAACCATCCTGTGAGCATTCCAACTATCAAGGATGCAAACCAAACAATCCCAATAGCCCATATAAAAAATGGGTCAAGAATGCCATCGTCGAAATAATCAATTGGTAATGATGAGATAGCGACGACAACAGAAACAATCAAAGCTATCGCATTACTGTCAGTGTCTTTCCAACGAAGCGTAGAAAGCAAAACAAGCAACATAGTCACGCCTACATATAAATACCAGACACTCATTTTTTGCGCTGCCCTTCTTGTCGTGCTCGTGCCTCTTTCTGTGCTTGGGCATACGCGTCGCCACCATAAGCCTGAACAGCTCGCTCATATTGGCGGGCCATGCGGTTGCACTCCGCTCTAATACTGCCGGATGGTCCTTTTGCACATATATCCTCTATGTCTTTTCGCAGCTCAGAATCGCACTGTTGTTTGCTTTTTCCGCATTGCTCATAGCAAACATCATGGTTGTAGCATGCCCTACTAATATTCATCCCATAAATCCAATCAGGAATAATAGCTTCATTAGACCCACTGCCACAATAGGTCTTAGTAGGATCGTATGGGCCACTTGCTTCTAGTCCTAGCGGATCGATCCAACTCAGCGGATTCCCCCCAACATAGCTGTAAGTATTAATCCCCCCCGCCAACCCAATGGGATCGCTCTGCACATACCGTCCGGTGGAAGGATCGTAATCCCTGAAGTAGT
>NZ_JDSS02000032.1:2673-3022 GCF_000584955.1 Candidatus Accumulibacter vicinus | reverse complement strand
CGGCGGGGTCGTAGGTGAAGGTGGTGCGCTTGAGGGGTTCGGCGATACGCAGCGGCAGGCGCCAGGTGGGATGCCATTCGCTGCGGGTGGTGCGGGCGTCGGGGGTGCCGGAGGCTTCGACGCGTTGAACTTCGAGGTTGCGGCTGTCGTAGGTGTAGGTGGTGAGCTGGCCGTTGAAGTCGGTCTGGCTCAGGAGGTTGCCGTTGCTGGGGTCGTAGGTGAAGCGGCGGGTGAGCCCGGGAACGAGGGGCTGGCTGATGGTCGACACGCGGTGGGCGCCGAGGAGGTTCTGGAAGGTGTATTGGGTGACGGCGGCCAGGGGGTTGGTGACGTGTTGGAATGTTAGACT
>NZ_JDSS02000032.1:1017-2663 GCF_000584955.1 Candidatus Accumulibacter vicinus | reverse complement strand
GTTCTGGAAGGTGTATTGGGTGACGGCGGCCAGGGGGTTGGTGACGGTGCTGCCGGTGATCTTTCCGGTGGCGTCTTTCTGATAGACGAAGGTGTGGCGGTCGACGCCGCCGGCGTGTTCGCTGCTCGCGGCGAGTGCGCTGGGGTCGTAGGTCCAGGTGGCGTAGGGGGTGGCGTTTTCGTCGGTGAGGCCGCTGAGCAGGGCGGGTTCGACGTGACCGCCGACGGTGACGCTGGTGTAGCTGTAGTGGCGGCTGTGGGTGTCGGGATAGGTGACGCTGGCGAGGTTGCCGTCGGTGTAGGTGTAGGTGATCTTTTCGGCGGTGGGGGTGGTGATTTCGGTCAGGAGGTTCTGGGCGTTGTAGGTGAAGCCGAGGCGACGGCCGAAGTGGTCCTGGATGTCGGTGAGCCGATCGCTGTCGGGCTGGTAGCGGTAGGTGAGCGAGAGGCCGCCGCGTTCGACGCGGCTGAGGCGCCGGCCGGCGGCGTCGAAGGTTTCGACGGCGTCGTCGCTGTCGCGGTAGGTCCAGCCGGTGGCGGTTTTTTGCAGCAGACCGACGATGTCGGCGTCGCTGACCCAGTCGGTGGGACTGCCGGGTTTGGGATGAAAGTGCAGGATCTGGCCGTCGCCACGCAGCATCAAGACGACGTTGGGCGCCGTCTCCGGGTTGATCGTAACGTCGTGATTGTGTCTCCAGCGGTTGCCGAGTGGGCGGGAAAGCGCGCTACGATCGTGATAAGGATGGCTGCTGTCGTAAACGCGGATGAAATTGAGCAAGGATGGCGACGACGCGGTGTAGTCGGTCTCCTGCGCCACCTTACAGCCTTGACCGGGGAGGACGGGATTGCCGACGCAGAACTGCGGTTTAGGCGTTTTCCGCGGCGTCGGGAGGCGGCACAGGTTACTGGCCTGGTCGCCAATGGCGTCACGGCGGCCGAGCTTCGGACGGCTACCGATCAACAGATGCAACTCGCGCTTGAAGACGCCGAGGTATGGCTCCGACCGCACGGCGTACGCCTGAGCGTTGATGCCGTCTACAGTGCCCCGATACAAGCTGTGAATCCCGAGGTGATGCAGACGACAAAAGCCCTCGAAGATTTTCATGTTGTAGAAGCGGCTGCGCAAACTGTCGCGAATCCCTGCCTGCGTAAACCATCCGATTTCGTCGCCATCGCCGAAGCCTATCCCGGGATCGTAGACAACGGTCCCCCGAGGGTCGCAGCGTAACGGCGACTGGGCAAACAGGTACTCTCCAACTGAATTCGGCCCGGCAATGGCCGATACCTCCCAGCCGATGAAGGCGTTGGTGTAGCTGCACGTGGCGGCCTTGCTTACCGACGGGAATGCTGTCCCGGCGAGAAACGCCAACAGAACCAGCACACTTGACAGTCGTGTTGACGGAAGAAATCTTCGCATGCCCTTCCCCCATGAATGCCCAAGCCCTGGAGGGGTTGCTGCCGCGCGCGCGCGACGCTCCGCTTGCCAACAGGCGGAGAGAACATCAGTGGTGTGGACAGCGACGCCTCTTGGAGTACGATGCGGCCCCCCTTGGTCCGGATCGGTTTTCAACATTGTAAAGCTGGCTTAACGCCATTACAACTAGGCTGTGTTCACAAAATTGCTAGCGGAGCATGATCACGATGAGG
>NZ_JDSS02000032.1:0-1007 GCF_000584955.1 Candidatus Accumulibacter vicinus | reverse complement strand
CCCTTGGTCCGGATCGGTTTTCAACATTGTAAAGCTGGCTTAACGCTATTACAACTAGTAGTCTGGCGAGTTGATTGTGATGGATACAAGTGGTGATGGGTGACATCGAAGAATGTTTTGATGTCCAAAGCTCTGCAGGTTATTTTTTTGCTGGAGCGACATCATGGTGAAGTATCGAATCCTGTTGACGGAATCGGAGCGTGAGGAATTGAAGGGGCTGCTGGCGAAGGGCCGGCACGCGGCCCGAAAACTGACGCGGGCGCGGATACTGCTGTTGAGCGACGAAGGCAGGACCGCGGAAGAAATTGCGGAGGTGCTATCGGTAGGCACCTCGACGGTTGAGCGGATAAGGCGACGTTGTGCAGAAGCCGGCGTGGCAGAGGCGCTGGTGGATCGACCGCGACCGGGAGCCCGGTTGATTTGTACGAGGAGCCCTACGACCCGCAACGTCCGGTGGTCTGTTTCGATGAAACGCCCCGCCAGTTGATTGCCGATGCCCGTCAGTCGATGCCCATGGAGCCTGGCCAACCGATCAGGGAAGATACTGAATTCGTCCGTCATGGCGTGGCCGAAATTATGCTCTTTTGCGAACCAGCCGCGGGCCAACGCGAGGTCTGGGTAACCGAGCACCGGACCAGGATCGATTTTGCCCTGGCGATGGAGCGAGTGGCAAACGCTTATCCCGAGGCTGAAGTGATCCGGGTGGTCATGGAAAATCTGAACACCCACAAGCCGGGCGCGCTGTATGACGCCTTCCCGCCAGAAAAAGCCCACGCGATTCTGAACAAACTGGAGTTCCACTACACACCCAAGCAGGGAAGTTGGCTCAACATGGTCGAGATCGAGTTCTCTGCTCTGTCTCGCATGGGCCTGGACAAGCGTACGCCTGACATCGAAACCTTGGAAAAGGATGTCGAAGCCTGGAAAACCCGGCGTAACCACGCCCAAGTGCATATCCATTACGTCAGTTCGGGATAACGAAGCCAAAAATGTGGCGCTAACCCATT
>NZ_JDSS02000031.1:176136-179054 GCF_000584955.1 Candidatus Accumulibacter vicinus | reverse complement strand
TGCGCTCGATGGGGGTCGGCGTGGCGTCTTCGTCGGCGGCGTCGAGGGTGATGCCGAGCTTGCCGTCGGTGAAGTTCCTGACGACGAGGCGATCGCTGCCGGCGGCGATGTGGAGGGTCTGGCTGCCGTCGGCCTCGCTGCTGCGGGTGTAGGTGTATTTCCTGTCGGCGCTTCGCCAGAAGCCGGTGCCGGCAGCGGTTTCTTTGCCGCCGCTGAGGGTGTCGCTGTCGAAGAGGATCCGGCCACCCAGAGCGTCGGGGTCGGTGAGGGTGTCTCCGCCGTCGCCGCTGGCGAAGACGTAGGTGTCGTCGCCGCGGCCGCCATTGAGGAGGTCGTTGCCCTGGCCGCCTTCGAGGGTGTCGTCGCCGGTGCCGCCGAGGAGGGTGTCGGCGCCTTTGCCGCCGTCGATTTGATCGTTACCCGCCATTCCGTAAAGATGGTCATAGTCTCCGCTGCCGTTGATCGTATCGCCGGTCGCACTTCCGAAAATGATCTGGTGGTCGTAGAGGCTCAAGCCCACGCCATCGATGGACAGCGTGGTGTTTGAGGCCATGTCGACGAAATCCCAGTTGCCGTCGACGGCACTGGTGTCCCAATCTTCGTCATAGGATTTCGGGCCGTTGCGCAGGATGTCGTTGTCGTCGAGTTCGCCACGGTCGTATTTCATCTTCCACATCAGCATCGCAGCGCGATCCTGCAGGTACAGCTCGGTCATGCTGCCGGTGCCGGTGGCCTCGTCGTAGAGATCGAGCGAGCTGTCGGTGTTGTGGCGGTCGTAGGAGATGTCAGTTACAACAAACGGATTCAATTCCCGAAGCGCATAGCGCCAGGCGATGTCGGTCTTCGCTTTGGCTACGATTTCTTCACGGCTCAAGGTGGTGTCGATGGTGTACTCGTTACCATTGAGGTCAGCGGGAAGCGAGGAGGTAATCGGGCTGTTCTCACCGAAGACCAGCTTCGACAACCGGTCGAGGATATCGCGCTGGCCATTCTCATCGCGATCATCCAGAATTTGGTAAAACTTCAGCGCCCCTTCGGCGCCGAAGTAGCCGCCGGCCAGCATGCCGCCGACAACAATTGCCCCCGCCAGCGGCACCGAGAGCGTGGCGCCTGCCACCGCCAATACCCCAACGAGAAGGCCGCCGATTGCAGCGCCGATGATCCCGCCCAGTTCGGAGCCTGCGGCATCGACCGCCCATTCCTTCATGATGTTCTTGGCTTTCTCGTCGTCACCGGCGGTGCTGGCGGCCTCAGCATCGTACGCGGCCAGCGAGAAGCTCACAGCCACGAACACCAGCCCCAGCTTGTTCAACGCCTTGCCGACACCGCTTGCGGCAAGGGTCTTGGCCGCATCTTCACCCACCTTCACGCCGGCCTTGAATCGGGTGAGTTGGTCTTCGGTGAGCAGGGCTAATTCGTCGCGGAATCTGTTGAATGTCAAAGGGTCATTCAACTGCCGTGCGACTTCGTCCGGGGTCATGCGTTTAAATGATTCGAGGTTCTGGTTTGAAAGTTCGCTTAGTATCGATTGCACCTTGGCGTTCGCGAGCATGTAGTCGATGGCTTGCTCGCCGCCGCCGGCCGCGATCAAATGCCGGAGTTCGAAGCCGTTGATTCGCTGATCGCCGAAGATGTCGGGGGATTTCGTCAGCAGCGTTTTGAGTTCCGTCTGCTCGAGGATGCTCGAATCGGGAACATTCTCGGCAATCAGCCGGAAATCGCCGGTCGCCTGTTCGACAAAGCTCTTCGATGCCAGATCCCACAGCGAGAGCTTGTCTGGGTCGTAGGGGAGACGGTTGTTTTGCGCATCGGTGTTGTTGAGGATGCGACGGACGAAGTCTTCCCTGAGGGCGTTTCTTTCGGTTGCTGGCAAGTCGTTGTAGCCGGCGATGGTGAGGGTGTCGACACCGCTGCTGGCGCCGGTGCTGGTGAGGCGGCTGGTTTGGTCGCTGCCAAGGAAGCTGAACAGGAGGGTGCCGGACCAGGCGGCGTTTTGTTTTTTCGAAGCAGCAGTGTCGCTCGGGTCACTATCGAACAAGATTTCACCCACGGCGACCGCATCCGCGCCTGCGATCCGCGTGATGTCGGGGACTTGGCCACGGGGCCAGCCGTCGACGGGTTGATTATCCCCGAGCAGGTCGGCAATCAAATTCTTCGCGACAGCATCCGAAGCGATTTGCATCTGGTCCGGTGTGATGGTGGTGCTGTAACGCAGCTGATATTGCATATCGCTATAGGCGCGAATGAGCGCCGACATGGCGCCCCGGCCGACGTTGGCTTCGGTGGCGCCGCGCAGCCAGAGCACAGCAGAGTCGGTACTCGGTACGCCTTTATATTCGAGCAGGTCGGCGAGCCAGGTGTAGATTTCCCAGTAGCCGATTTGCTTGGCCGCCGCCTGATTGCTCTTGAGGGTGAGAATGTCGAGTTCGCTGGTAGTGAGGGTGATCATGATCAGTTGGCTTTTTTGATGAGTTGGAGAACGCGAGCGGTTTCTTGATAGATTTCCGGCCAGTCAGGGCCGTGTTTGCGATGAAAACGCATGCCGACAAAGATGCCGGGCTGCAAGTAGAACCCGGTGGTGCAACGGTCGCTTCCTGGATTGCTTCCGTCCGCGCAACCAACCGTGGGGTGGTCGCCATCGGTCCCTTCGAGATCAGTCGCGGCATAGATCAGGCCAGTGAGTGAGCCATCCGGTCTTTTGACGCGCCATTCTTCTAACCCAGGTCGTACTGTGTTCTTGCTGACCAGCCGGCCTTCTTTTTCGGCAATCAGAAGTCCTTCGTACCCAGTAGGTTTTGGGGGTGGGAGATTGTTCGAGCGGAGGAAGATTTCGATGGAATAGTCGTACCCGTCTCCCGGCTGCTTTTTTTCGGGCGGATCTTCCCCCAGCCAGCAAGCGCAGTTATGCTGTAACTATC
>NZ_JDSS02000031.1:168285-176111 GCF_000584955.1 Candidatus Accumulibacter vicinus | reverse complement strand
TGCAATTAATCAATGACTTACCTCAAGGGCTCCGGGAAGGTCCGTCGGGATAGCCACCTGGCAAGGAGGTCGCTAAAGGCGTTTTGCTTGGCCAAGTGAAACCGAAACCGCCAAAATTCGGCGAGCCATAATCCTTAGACATCACAAACCACTGCCCATTAACCTTGAACCGGGTTTCCTTCGCCCAGTCGTACGCAGGCTCTTTGTCACCTTCGCAATATTTGTCCAGACATTCGATCCGTTTCTTTTCCGCCAGTGCCGCCCGCTCCGCTTCCGTCGGTCCGCAGGCAGAGAGTGCAAGCACCAGCAGCAGCGGGTAGAAGCTCTGTGTCCATTCGTTTCTGTTTTTCATGATTTTTAGGTGATTTCCGGGAATCAAGATCCCGAACAACTACCGCAGCGGCTTGTTATTCTGGCCATGAGCCCGGCCTGTCGCCATGACTCTTGGTACGGCTTTTTGCGGAAATCACCTTATTGTCGATCACAAGGTTAAAACCACCGGCTTTACCATCCTGGATTCCTCTGTTGAGTATCGACCGATGATTCAGGTATGACGGGTGACACTGAATGTCAACCCGATCAGGCCCCCGGCCAGCAGCGCCATGTCGACTTCGTCCCAGGCCGCGTCCGCCTTGGTATCTCTTCGTTTCATTTCCTCTCCTCCTCCACCACCCCCATCCGCGTCGCCTGTTGCCGTTCGGCGCTGAAGCTGAACACCTCATCCACCGCCAACCCTCTCGGAATTTGATGCGTGATGAAGATCATCGTCACCATCCCCTTCAGCCGGTTGATCGTCTTCGCGAAGTGCTCCGCCGTCGGCTGGTCGAGGTTGGACACGGCCTCGTCGAAGATCAGGATCTGCGGCCGCTTGAGCAGCGCTCTGGCAATCGCGATGCGTTGCCGCTGCCCGCCCGACAGCCCGGTCCCTCGCTCCCCGATCTCCGTCTGATAGCCGTTCGGCAGTTGCTCGATCACCTCATGGATCTCGGCGGCCTTGCAGGCGAGGATGACGTCCTCGAAGCGGGCATGCGGGTGGGCCATGACCAGGTTGTCGTAGAGCGTGCCGGAGAAGAGCACCGTCTCCTGCGGCACGACGCCGAAGGTGGCCCGGAGTTCGTTGGCGGCCAGATGCCGGATGTCCTTGCCGTCCAGCGCGATATGGCCTTCGGTGGGTGGGTAGAAGCCGAGCATGAGTTTGGCGAGCGTGCTCTTGCCGCAACCCGAGGGGCCCGTGACCACGGTCAGGTGGCCGGGCTTGAAGGCGAGTTCGAGTTTCTGGAAGAGCCAGGGGTGATGCCCGGAGTAGCGGAAGCTGAGTTGGTCGATGGTGAGGAGGCACGAGCGCTTGTTGACTCCCGCCTGTTCGCGGTGCGGGGTGAGCGTGTACGGTTCCTGCGGCATGTCGAGGATGTCGCCGAGGCGCTTCACCGCGATATTGGCCTGCTGGAATTCCTGCCACAGGCCCACGATCCTGAGGAGCGGCTGGCTCATTCGGCCGGCGAACATCTGGAAGGCGACCAGCATGCCGATGGTGAAGCCTTCGTTCTCCATGACCAGCAGGGCGCCCACGATGAGGATGGCGAGTGTCATCCCCTGTTCCAGCCCGTTGGCGATGACGTTGTAGGTGTTGCCCACCTGTTTGGTCGAGAAGCCGGCGGCGAGGTACTGGGCGAGGTAGTCGCCGTATTTTTTGTCGATGTCCGGTTCCATCTGCAGGGATTTGACCGTGGCCATGCCCGAGACGTATTCGGTGAGGAAGGCCTGGTTCCTTGCGCCGAGCATGAACTGCTGGTCGAGCTTCTCCCTGAACAGGGGCGCGACGAGGAAGCTGATGAAGGCGATGGCGCCGAGCAGGCCGACGGCAATCAGCGAGAGCTGCCCGCTGTAGGCGAACATCACCGCCAGGAAGATGAACAGGAAGGGCAGATCGAGGAGGAGCGTGACGGCGGCGCCGGATACGAACTCCCGAATGGTTTCGACCCCCTGCAGCCGCGCGACCAGGGTGCCGGTAGGGCGCTGTTCGAAGTACGGCAGCGGCAGGCGCAGCAGGTGGCGGAAAACCTGGCTGCCGAGGACGGCGTCGATGCGGTTGCCGGTGTGCAGCACAAGGTACTGGCGTAGCCAGGTCATGCCGCTGGTGAAGAGCATGAACATGACGAGGGCGACGCCGAGCACGATGAGGGTGCTTTGGGTCTGGTGAACGATGACCTTGTCGATGATCACCTGAGTAAAGAGCGGTGTGGCCAGCCCGACGAGCTGGATGGCGAGGCTGGCGGTGAGGACGTTGCGCCAGATGCTTTTGTGTTTGAGGAGTTCGGGGATGAACCATTTGAAACCGAACGCTTTTTTCTCGGCGGTGAAGCCGGCGATGTCTTCCTCGCCGGTGGCCCGGCGCGCCTTCGCGACGAGGATGAGTTCGGGTTCGAGCCATTGGGCGGCTTCGACGATGGGGAGGGTTTCGGGGGTCTGGCTGCCGGTGCGGAAGTAGAGGAGCTTGTCGGCGTCAGCCTTGAGGATGAGGATGGGGGGGCGCTTGATTTGTTCCGAGGCGACGGGTTGCGGGCGCAGGAAGGCGATGGCGGGGAGCGGGAGTTTCTGCCAGTCGACGCCTTCGAGCGCGACCTTGCCGGTTTTCAGCCCGAGCGAACGCGCGGCCTCGTGGAAAGTGGCGAGCGTGTACGGCGGGGGAAATTCCTGCGCGATGAGCGATGCATCGAACGGCAGGCGATAGAACGTACTGAGGCTGCCCAGAAGCCAGAGGACTTCCGGATGCCCAACCTCCTCTTGTGGCAACATGGGTGTCTTCTTTTTTCTTGTTGAAGGATAGGAAATCCAACGGCGCCATCGAGAGTGTATGAGCCGCCATCGAGGGCCGTCAATCTCTCATCGGGATATATTTTTTCTGCTCGTAACCCATTGATTCCCGGATGGTCGGCATCGCTTTCAGCCCAGCCCTCCCGTGCGAAGGGCGGGCGGGCGCAGGTGCGCAGCAGCCCTTCCAGGCCTTGGCGGTCGGCCGCTTCGACGCGCACACTGGCGTCCAGCGAGAAGCCGCCAGCGTGCTCCCCGCTCGCCATCTTCCGGCTCAACGTACACCGCGCCGGGTCAGCGCGCGCAGCAGACGGCGGCGGACCTGGGCCTGTACTTCATTGGCGACTTTCACATTAAACTACCCGCTTCCTCACTCTTCACCGCGCCCGGCGCGGATCGCCATGCGCCAGTCATCCGTGGTCATCGACTCGAAGCTGCCCCAGGTGGGGACCACCATCTTTACCGTGATGTCGAAACTCGCCGCCGACTGCGGCGCGATCAATCTCTCGCAGGGCTTTCCCGATTTCCAGGCCGATTCCTCGTTGTTCGACGCGACCGCGCGCGCGATGCGCGCAGGTCGCAATCAATATCCGCCGATGGCCGGGGTTCCCGAGTTGCGCTCGGCGATCGCCGACAAGGTGGCCGCGCTGTATGGGGCGAGCTACGATGCCGATAGCGAAATCACCGTCACCGCCGGTGCGACGCAGGCGATCTTCACCGCGATCGCGGCCTTTGTGCGTGCGGGTGACGAGGTCATCGTCTTCGAACCGGTCTATGACAGCTATGTGCCGGCGATCGAAACGGTCGGCGGCAAGGCGGTGTATGCCGCGCTCGGTTTCCCGGATTACCGGCCGGACTGGCAGCAGGTGCGTTCGCTGATCGGTCCGCAGACGCGCATGATCCTCATCAATTCGCCGCACAATCCGACCGGCAGCCTGCTGGCCGCCGATGACCTCGATCAGTTGGCGGCGCTGACCCGCGATACCGACATCGTGGTGCTGTCCGACGAGGTCTACGAACACATCGTTTTCGATGGCGTGCAGCATCAAAGCGTTGCTGCGCATCCGGAACTGGCGGCGCGCGGGATCGTCGTTTCGTCGTTCGGCAAGACCTATCACATCACCGGCTGGAAGGTCGGTTACGTTCTTGGGGCGGCTGCGTTGATGGCCGAATTCCGCAAGGTGCATCAGTTCAACGTGTTTACGGTGAATACGCCCTGCCAGCTCGGAATCGCCGAATACATGCGCGACGCTTCGCGCCATCTCGGTCTGGCGGCGTTCTACGCAGGCAAACGTGAGTTCTTTCGCGGCCAGTTGCAGGGCTCGCGCTTCGAACTGCTGCCTTGCTGCGGCAGCTATTTTCAACTTGCGCGTTATGACGCGATCAGCGACCTGCCGGACCGCGAGTTTGCCCGCTGGCTGACCTGCGAGGCGGGAGTGGCCGCGATCCCGGTGTCGGCTTTTCATCACGACGGTCGCGACGAGCATGTCGTGCGTTTCTGCTTCGCCAAGCAGGAAGCCACCCTGGCTGCCGCCGGAGAAAGGCTGCGCGCGCTGTAAGGGTTGTTCACACGCGCTGGCCATTCCCCCTATAATCGCGCGCCGAGTCGGAGAAGCGGGCCCGGAATTTCCAGAACCAACTTGAAGGAGACGCCATGAGCATGGTGCAGGAGTTCAAAGAGTTTGCCATGAAGGGCAACGTCATGGATCTCGCCGTCGGCGTGATCATTGGCGGGGCTTTTGGCAAGATTGTCGATTCGGTGGTGGCTGATCTGATCATGCCTTTCGTCGCCTGGATCATGGGCGGTAAGCTCGACTTCTCGGGCATGTTCCTGGTGCTCGGCACCATCCCGGAGGGTACCGCGAGGACCCTGGATGCACTCAAAAAGGCGCAGGTTCCGGTGTTTGCTTACGGCAACTTTCTCACCATCCTGGTGAATTTCATCATCCTGGCCTTCATCATTTTCATGATGATCAAGCAGATGAATCGCCTGAAGCGGAGCGAACCGCCTGCCGCAGCCGCGCCACCGCCCGAACCGGCCGAGGAAGTGCTGTTGCTGCGCGAGATTCGCGACAGCCTCAAGAAGTAGGCGGCGGTCGACAGGAGGGATGACGTCGCCTGTCGTGCGCTCTTTCATTGTTCACCTCGTCACCGCGGCGGGCCCGTCAGTGGGCAAGGCCTTTGCGGGTATCGCCGGCGATGACCAGCGTCAGTTGCTCGGGGTCGATGTATTTGCGGAAAGCGGCGTTGACTTCTGCCGGGGTGACCGCCATCAGCCTGGCCTCGAAGTCTTTCGAGAACTGCCAGTTGCGGCCGAGATCGAGGAAGGACTGCCAGCGAGAAGCGACGGTGTTATCCTGCGAGCGGGCAACGGCCCGCGCCTGGATGATGCCCTTCCTGGCCGCGGCGACCTCTGCAGTGCTGAAACCGTCACGGCGAGCTCGCTGTAGTTCTTCGAGAAAAGCCTGTTCGGCGCGGGCCGCGTTCTGCGGAGCCACCATCACCGCAACCGCCCAGGTCGACAGTGGCTGGTGGCTGCCCATCGACAGGCTCGATCCGACGCTGTAGCTGAGGCCGTCCTTCTGGCGCAGGCGATCGGCCAGGCGGCTCGACAGGCCGGAATGGCCACCGAAAATGTCATTGGCCACATAAAGGGCTGCAGCGTCGGGATCATCGTCGCGCAGCCGAATGTCGATGCGTGCGCGCAGGAAAGCGTTTTCCTTGTCGGGCGTATCGATCACGATCCGTTGCGGCGGCACATGGCGGTATTCCCGATCCAGGCGCTGATAAGGTGATCTCGAGATATGCCCAGGGAACAGCTGCAGCAGTTTGTCATGGATCACCTGTTCATCGAAATCGCCAACGATGGCGATCTCGCCGCGGGCGGTCCCGATGAGATCGCGCTGATAGCGGATGACCTCATTCAGGGTCACCTGGCGCAACTGTTCGATGCGTTCCTGCAGTGGGCTATGGTAACGGGGATCACCTGGCGGATAGGTATTGAAATGCGCGTTCAGGGCATCGCTCGATAGCGTGTCCGGGTTGTCGAGCTGGGATTGCAGTGCGGTCAATGTTTCCCGGCGGAGTTCCTCGAACTCGTCTGGCGGGAAACTGGGATCCTGGAGTAGTTGCGCGACCAGTTCCAGCGCTTCGGGCAGCTTGTCACGGGTCGTTTCAAAGTGCGTCAGGCGGCCCTGGACTTTCAGACGGATGAGTTGGTCGGCAATCTGCTGGCGGTTCAGGCGGCTGGTACCGCGGGCGAGCATGGCAATCGCCAGCGTGCCGGCGATGTTGCGGTCCTGCAGCGAGTTTTCGTCACCCCAGCGGAAACTCATCGCCACATTCACGGTCCGCCCCCGGTTCCTTTTCGGCAACAGCGCAAGCTTCAGGTCGCCGAAGGTCTGCCGCCGGGTGCGTCGATCAAGGTTCTCGTATGAAGGATCGAAAGCTTCTCCGGCATCGCCTTTTTTCTGCGGCTTGAAATTGGCCAACAGCTCGGCGGCGCTCGGGGCCTGGGGAACCACGGCGCGCTGCGGCGAATCGTCGGGGATGAAAGTGCCGAGGACGCGGTTGTCGCGAACGAAATATTTGGCGGCGGCCGCATCGAGCTGCGTCGTCCTGATCCGGTCGAGTTGATCGCGGCCGTAAAAGAAGAGCCGCCAATCGCCGAGCGCAATGTATTCGGAAAGCATTACCGCAAAGGCTTCGGGATCGGCCAGCGCCCGTTCGTAGGCGGTGCGTGACTGCTCGACCGCGCGATCGAGTTCGGCCGTGGTCACGGCTTCCTGGGCGAAGCCGCCCTCGACCACCTCGATCATTTTGTCGCGCACACGATCGATCGCTGCGCGCTTGTTGACCAGTGCGCCGAAGACTACAAAGCCAGGTTCGCGAGCATCGATGCCGTAGGCAAACACCTCTGTTGCCAGTCCGGTCTGCACCAGAGCCCGGTAGAGGCGACCATTGGGCGTATCACCGAGCACTTCGGCGGCCATGCTGATGGCCTCGGAGTCAGGATGCAGGCTGGCAGGCGTGCGGTAGGCGAGGGCCACAAGCTGGACCTCGCCCTTGCGGCGAATCGTGAATTGGCGCTCGCCATCGGCCGTCGGTTCGACTGTCCAGGGTTTTGGCAGGACGCGTGTCGGTCTGGGCAGCTTGCCAAAGCTGGCGGCAATCATGTTGAGGGCCTGGCGCTCGTCGAACTTGCCGGCTACCGTCAGAACGGCGTTGTCGGGCTGGTAATATCTGCGGTAGAAGGCCTGCAGGTTTTCTATTTTGACGTTCTCGATGTCACTGCGCGCGCCGATCGTGTTGTTCCCGTAATTGTGCCAGTCAAAGAGCATGGACTGCATGCGCTTCAACATCACGCTGAACGGATTGTTTTCGCCCATCTCGAATTCATTGCGCACGACGCTCATTTCGCTGTCGAGGTCTTTCCTGGCGATGAACGAGTTGACCATCGCGTCGGCACTCCAGGCGAGGGCCCACTGGAGGTTGTCTTCGCTGGCCGGGAAGGTGAGATAGTAATTCGTCCGATCGAGCCAGGTGCTGCCATTGATCTCGAAGCCACGCGCCTTGAATTGCCGGGCCGGATCGACGAAATTCTTCGATCCCTTGAAGATCAGATGTTCGAGCAGATGCGCCATGCCGGTCTCGCCATAGTTCTCCTGGTGCGAGCCGACCAGATAGGTGACGTTGACGGTGGTCGTGGGTTTGGTCGCATCTGGAAAGAGGATGCAGCGCAGGCCATTGACCAGGCGATACTCGCTGATACCTTCGACAGTGGTCAGCTTTTCGACGCCGGACGGCAATGGCATCGCAGCGGATTGCCTGGCATCAACGGTTGGCGGCAGCATGCTCAGCGTCAGCCACGACAGCAGGCATGCCAGAATTCTCATCCATTGATTCATCGATCACCCCAAGAGATGCGCAGATTGCCGCCTGCAGCCTGGCGGGAAGTGATTATAGCTTGGCTTGCCAGAACGAGAACGGCCCGCTCAGAGGGAGGGCTGGGCGGG
>NZ_JDSS02000031.1:161891-168260 GCF_000584955.1 Candidatus Accumulibacter vicinus | reverse complement strand
GCCCTCGCATGTTCTTCTGCCGAACGGTGCTGGCCGCAGATACAGCCTTTCACAAAGCGAACCGCGCTGGAGAAGGGGTTCGAGAATGCCGACATGATCTGTCCCTGTTGTGTAACGGGATGTGATCTGCCTGCCAGCGATTGCTGTGGCTGACGCAGGAGTCTGTTTCGCGATCGAGTGCGGATGATTCTTGCGTGCTGCCATGGCCTGTTGCTATTGCCTTTTCCCCGCTGAAACTGGCATTATCCTCGCATAAGTCGCAGCGTCATGCCTGCGCGAGAGGTCGCCGGCGAGTCGCACGGTGAGTTGAGGTGAAAACAGACCAACAAGGAGCGGGCAATGACTCAGGAGCAGGATGACATTGGTGTGGTGACAGTAGTGCTGGAGCGACTGGAAAAAGAGCGCTTGCCCAGAGCGCTCGACCTGAAAGCCAAGGTGGACGCGGGGGAGCGCCTTGATGACATGGATATCGCTTTTCTGGAGCGTGTATTTGCCGATTCCGAAGAAGCGAAACCTTTCCTCGACCGGCACCCCGAATATCAGGATCTGGCGGCAAAAATGGCCAGTCTGTACGAAGAGATCACCGCCAAGGCGCTTGAGAACGAGAAGTCGGCCTGATAGGAACGGCTTCGCCGAACTGCCCCAGATGGAGAGGAACCCGCAACGATATCGGGAAACCTGGAAGAATTCTGCTCGGTACTCCGAATCGGTCTCCGTTACAATTCCTTACAAATCGTCCCAAGGCCTCGTCATCGTCTGGCGCTTCCAGGCGTTACTCGTCCTATGAAGACGACAATGACCTCCCTCTGCATCGCACTCGGCCTCGCGCTGGGTTGTTCAACTCCTGCTCTGGCCGACCGTGGTGACTACCGCGGTGGCTATCGGGGCGATTACCGCGGTGACTATCGCGGTGATCGCTACGGTCACTATTCGCCGCCACAGCATGATCGTTATCGTGGCCATTCGGGTAGATACGGTTGGGTTGCACCGGCTGCCGTGCTGGCCATTGCCGGCATCGCCGCCGGGGTTGCCGCCTCTAGCTACTACGCACCGCGTTCGGCGTATGTGGCGCCAGTGGAGCCGGTCTATGTCACCCCGGCGCAGCCGGTTTATGTCGAGCCGCCGAGTACTTTCTGGAACTACTGCGGATCACTCGGGCAGTATTACCCGAACGTCCGTCACTGTCCCGAAGGCTGGCAGTTGGTTCCCGCACGCTAACGGTCATGACTTTGCAAGGCACCCCGGATCATGAAAGTCATGACCGTTTCCCTCTCCCCCGACCCCTCCCCCACAAGTGGGGAGGGGAGATTCGTGAGTCGCTGACGCGACTTTCACATTAAGCAGTTCCAGACAAGTTCTCCGACATTCATGCGGCGGAATTCCTCGGGCTGTTGCTGTTGAATGGCGGAAGACTTCCCTCTAATGGCGCTTAAGCGTCGGCGGGGCATGCGCTTCCGCGTTTCCTGACGGCAGATTAGGGGATTTCCGGAAGGTCCGGCACGGAGCCAGACCGTTCAGTGTCCGGTTCCATGCAGCTTATCGGCTGACATCGACGACAACCCGCCTACATACCTTGCCGTCGAGCAATGAGAGCATCGCCGTGTAACCGGCGGTGCCGATGGCCATTGCCTACCCGGCAGCGCCACCAGCCATGCGCCCTGGACGCGTGCCAGCTCGGCCAGTCCGCCACAATCCGTCTCGCCATCTTTGCATCATTTCTCGGTGCATTTTGCGCAGAGCTCGGCATTCCTGTCCGACTCTTGGTATAATCTCAAGTTATGTGTCTAGGAACATGATTTGCCGTTGTTTTTTTGATTTGCCCGCCTTTGGAGAATGACGCATGGCCATCGAACGTACCCTTTCCATCATCAAACCCGACGCCGTTGCCAAGAATGTGATCGGCAAGATTTACTCCCGTTTTGAGACCAATGGCCTGAAGGTCATTGCCGCCAAGCTGGCCTGGTTGTCGCCGCAGGAAGCGGGCGCCTTCTACGCCGTTCATAAGGAGCGTCCTTTCTTCAACGATCTGGTTTCCTTCATGATTTCCGGCCCGGTGATGATTCAGGTTCTTGAGGGCGAGAACGCCATCGCCAAGAACCGCGAACTGATGGGCGCAACTGATCCGAAAAAGGCCGATCCAGGAACCATCCGCGCTGATTTCGCCGAGTCGATCGACGCCAACGCAGTGCATGGTTCCGACGGAGAGGAAACGGCGAAGGTGGAAATCGCCTTCTTTTTCCCGGCGATGAACGTCTATTCCGGCCGCTAGGTCGGAGTCATTCGCCCAGATGACGGTCAATCTGCTCGACCTGGATGCTGCCAGACTGACGGCCTTTCTGGCCGATAACGGTGAAAAGCCGTTCCGCGCCAGACAGGTGCTGCGCTGGTTGCATCGTTTCGGGCAGCGTGATTTCGACGCCATGACCGACATTGCCAAGAGTCTGCGCGAGAAACTCAAGACCCTGGCAGTGGTAGTCCCGCCTGGGCTCATCGCCGATCGGGTCTCGGACGACGGCACGCGCAAGTTCCTGTTCGATGTCGGTGACGGCAACGTCATCGAATCCGTCTTCATCCCCGAGCTTGAGCGGGGAACGCTGTGCATTTCAACTCAGGCCGGCTGCGCGCTCGATTGTTCGTTCTGCTCGACCGGCAAACAGGGATTCAACCGCAATCTGACAGTGGCCGAGATCGTCGGTCAGTTATGGCAGGCCAGGCAGGCGCTGAGTGCCTGCCAGGAACAGGGGGGGCAGTCCGAACGGGTGATCAGCAATGTCGTGCTGATGGGCATGGGTGAGCCGCTGGCCAACCTCGACAATACGGTGACAGCACTGCGCCTGATGCTTGACGACCATGCTTATGGCCTGTCGCGCCGACGGGTCACGGTATCCACCTCGGGTCTGGTGCCGGCGATGGATCGTCTGCGCGATGAATGCGCGGTAGCGCTGGCGGTCTCTTTGCACGCACCCAATGATCGCTTGCGCGATGAACTGGTGCCGATCAACCGGAAATACCCCCTGCGCGAGTTGCTGGCTGCCTGCCTGCGTTATCTCGAGAAAGCGCCACGTGATTTCGTGACCTTCGAGTATGTGATGCTCGACGGGGTCAATGACACCGATGCACAGGCGCGCGAGTTGCTGGTCCTGACGCGTGACGTGCCGTGCAAATTCAACCTGATTCCCTTCAATCCCTTCCCGGGCTCGCCCTATCGGCGTTCGCCGGCGACGCGCATTCGGCGTTTCGCCGAGCTTCTGAGCGACACCGGAGTGGTGACGACCACTCGCAAGACGCGTGGCGACGACATCGCTGCTGCCTGTGGTCAACTGGCCGGACAGGTTCTCGACAGAACGCAGCGGACGGGTCGGCGAAGCATTGCTCTCTACCTTGACCGTCAAGAGGTCTGCACTTGAGGAGGACGTCGTGCTGGGCGATCCTTGCCTGTCTGTGCATTGCTGCCTGCTCGTCGACAGGCGCCTTGCAGATGACAAAGCAGAAGGAAGTCGATGAGGCGGCCGATTCGCGTACCCCGACCAAACCGCGCGACGCCCGCACGCGCGCCAAATTGCATACCGAACTGGGTTCGCTCTATCTCCAGGAGGGCAATCTGGCGGTCGCTCTTGAAGAGCTGACCATCGCCATCGACATTGACCCCGACTACGCCAAGGCCCATGCGACGCGCGGACTGGCGGGCTTCCGGGTGCGTGAGATGCAGGCCGCCGACCAGGACTTTCGTCGAGCCTTGAGTCTCGACGCCAACGACCCCGAGATCAACAATAATTACGGCTGGTTCCTCTGTCAGGTGGGGCGGGAGAAGGAAGCGATCACATTCTTTCAGCAAGCGATCAAGAACCCGCTCTATGAGACACCCGAGAAGGCCTATCTGAACGCGGGTGCCTGTTACGCCAAGCTCGGCGAACTGGTCACTGCCGAGAATTATGTTCAGCAGAGCCTGCTGATCGCGCCGAATAACCTGCAGGCCCTGCTGCAACTGGCCAGCATCAATTATCAACGCGGTCATCTGGAGCTGGCCAAGCAGCAACTCTCGGATGTGTTGCGCAGGACCGAACCAAGCGCCGAAGCGCTGTGGCTGGGCGTTCGGATTGAGCGCCAACTCGGTGAGCGTGTCGCTGAGGCCAAATACGGCAGTCAGTTGCGGCGAAGATTCCCGCTCTCGCCCGAGGCGCAGCAACTGCTGAGGGGCAACTTCGAATGAGTGAACCATCCCGTTTTTCGGCGCCGGCTGCGCCCGGTCTGCCAGCGGCCGATCCATTCCGCGAGCAGCTGACGAGTGGCGAAACGCTGGCGCCCGTGAGCGGAAACGTCGGCCAACAGTTGCGTACTGCTCGGGAGGCTAGAAACATGAGTCTGGCCGAGGTGGCACAGTCGCTCAAGCTGGGTCCTAGACAGATAGCCGCGATCGAGGCCGAGGATTGGGCGTCATTGCCCGGTAATACCATGATTCGTGGTTTCGTTCGTAACTATGCGCGCCTGCTCAATGTGGATGCCGATACCCTGATGCACGGGCTGGATGCCGCACAACTTCAGCAAACGGCGCAGCTCGAGGTGTCGGCCGGAACCACTGCCAGCCTTCCGAATACCAGCAACCGGCGCCCACAACGCCGGGATTATCTTGCCGTATTGGCGGGCTTGTTGCTGTTGGGACTGGCCGTGCTGGCCTATTTCTATGCTCCGGCGGATTTCTGGCAGGAAAAGCTGGCGGCGTTGCTGGCCCGCAACCCAATCCCTGTCCAACAGCCGGCTGCCCCACCGGTTGCGCCACTGCCAGCCGCAATCGGCGAATCGGTGACGATCGTGCCGACGCCGAATGCGACGGTACTTTCGGACACGACCAACAGCGGCCGTGGTCTGCGGCTGCGTTTCACGCAACCCGCCTGGGTCGAGGTCCGCGACGGACGTGGCCAGATCGTCTTTGCCGAGTTGAGCCCGGCCGGTAGCCAGCGGGAAGTTGCAGGGCAGCCGCCGTTCTCTCTGGTCGTGGGCAACGCGACACAGGTGACGATCGAGTACCAGGGCCGGATGATCGACATTTCGCAGCGCATCAAGGGCGATGTCGCCCGACTGACGATCGAATGAGCCGGTGTCGGCCAAGGCGCCCATCGTGAGCCAGAGATTGCCCGGCGCAGTACGTCGGCGTACGCGTTCGGTCAGGGTTGGCCAGGTCACGGTAGGCGGCGAGTCGCCGGTGGTCGTCCAGTCGATGACCAATACCGATACCGTCGACGTGGTCAGGACGGCGATTCAATGCGCCGAATTGGCGCGCGCCGGGTCGGAACTGGTGCGTATCACCGTCAATACGTCCGAAGCGGCGGCATCTGTGGCGGCGATCCGCGCCCACCTCGACCGTATGGGTGTCGACGTACCGTTGATCGGCGATTTTCACTATAACGGTCATCGCTTGCTCGCCGATCATCCCGCCTGCGCCGAGGTCCTGGCCAAATATCGCATCAATCCAGGCAATGTCGGGCACGGCCGCAAGCGCGACGAACAGTTCGCGCAGATGATCGAGATTGCCTGTCGGTACGAAAAACCGGTGCGCATCGGGGTGAACTGGGGAAGCCTCGATCAGGATCTGCTGGCGCGCATCATGGACGAGAATGCGCTTCGCCCGGATCCCCGTGATGCGGTCGAAGTGATGCGCGAAGCGATGGTTGCGTCGGCGCTCGAATCGGCTGCTCGCGCCGAAGCCATTGGCCTGCCGGGAGAGTGCATCATCCTTTCGTGCAAGGTTTCCGGCGTGCAGGATTTGATTGCCATCTATCGCGAGTTGTCGCGCCGCTGTGACTATCCCCTGCATCTCGGCCTGACCGAAGCCGGCATGGGCTCCAAAGGCATCGTCGCGTCGACGGCAGCGATGGCGGTGCTGCTGCAGGAAGGCATCGGCGACACCATCCGTGTCTCGCTGACCCCCGAACCCGGCGGCAAGCGTACCCAGGAGGTGATCGTCGCCCAAGAGTTGCTGCAGACCATGGGCTTGCGGGCGTTCACACCGATGGTTGTCGCCTGTCCGGGTTGCGGACGGACGACCAGTACCTTCTTTCAGGAACTCGCGCAGTCGATCCAGGCGCACGTTCGCCGGCAGATGCCGCAGTGGCGGGCCGACTATGATGGTGTCGAGAACATGACCCTGGCGGTCATGGGTTGCGTGGTCAATGGGCCGGGCGAGAGCAAGCATGCCAACATCGGCATCAGCCTGCCAGGTACCGGCGAGGCTCCGGCAGCGCCGGTGTTCGAGGATGGCGTCAAGACCGTCACGCTGCGTGGCGAGCATATTGCCGAGGAATTCACCCGCATCGTCGACGCTTATGTGGCGCGCAGCTATCAGAGAAAGTCCGCAGGTTCGTGATGATTGCG
>NZ_JDSS02000031.1:138083-161866 GCF_000584955.1 Candidatus Accumulibacter vicinus | reverse complement strand
CAATGGCGAGCCCCTGACGCTGCGTCCCGAAGGGACCGCAGGCTGTGTGCGTGCCGTCATTCAGCACAACCTGATCGCGCAACAGCCGCAACGGCTTTACTACCTGGGCCAGATGTTCCGGCACGAACGGCCACAGAAAGGGCGCTACCGCCAGTTTCATCAGGTCGGCGTCGAAGCACTGGGATTTCCCGGACCGGACATCGATGCCGAACAGATCCTGATGGGAGCCCGCCTCTGGGATGACCTCGGTCTCGAAGGCATCACGCTGCAGCTCAACACCCTGGGCCAACCTGCCGAGCGTGCTTGCCATCGTGCCGAGTTGATCCGCTATTTTGAACGGCACAAGGAAGCACTCGACGAAGAGGGCAGGCGGCGCCTGTACACCAATCCGCTACGCATCCTCGACAGCAAGAATCCGGTTTTGCACGACCTCATCGTCGGCGCACCACGACTGATCGATCACCTGGGTGCCGAGTCGCTGGCACATTTCGAGGGCGTGCAGCAGGTGCTGCGTGACGCCGGCTTGCCGTTCCAGATCAATCCGCGTTTGGTGCGCGGCCTCGACTATTACAACCTGACGGTTTATGAGTGGCTCACTGATCGCCTCGGCGCACAAGGAACCGTCTGTGCCGGCGGTCGTTACGACGGTCTGGTACAGCAACTCGGAGGCAAGCCGGCACCCGCCTGCGGTTTTGCAATGGGTGTCGAGCGTTTGCTGGCACTGATTCGCGAGGCCGGCGGCGAGGCCAGGGCGGCAGCCATCGACGTCTATGTGGTGCATCAGGGCAGTGCCGCTTCACGTCTCGCTGCGCGCGTCGCCGAGGGCCTGCGCGACCATGGCATCGATGTCCTTTTCCATTGTGGCGGTGGCAGCTTCAAAACGCAGATGAAGAAAGCCGATGCCTCGGGTGCGGCTTTTGCCGTGATCATCGGCGATGACGAGGCCAACGCCGGCGAAGTGACTCTCAAGCCGATGCGCCCGCTTGGCGAGCAGCCGAATGAACAGACGCGAGTGCGTGTCGACAACCTCGCCGACGCAATCATCCGCTCCATTTTGAACCAGGAAGACTCGTAATGGCAACTTACGACCTCGAAGAGCAGGAACAAATCGCCCAAATGAAGGCGTGGTGGCAGCAGTACGGCACTCTGCTGACCGGCCTCGTGACCGCGGCCTCGATCGGCGTGGTTGGCTGGCAAGGCTGGAACTGGTATCAGCGCAATCAGGCAGGACAGGCCTCACAGGTATACAGCGTCATGCAGAAGGCCGTTCTCGATAACGATGCCCAGCGCATCAAGGCGGCGAGTGGAGAACTGCTCGAGAAATACCCGAGAACGGCGTATGCACCCTTGGCCGCCTTGATCGCCGCCAAGGCGACGTATGCCGCTGGTGATGTGAAAACCGCCAAGCTGCAGTTGCTCTGGGTGGTGGAACATGGCAAGGACGAACTGCGGGATCTGGCGCGTTTGCGTCTGGCCAGCGTGCTGCTCGACGAGCAGGCCTACGATGAGGCACTCAAGCAACTCGATGGCGCGTCGAGTGCCGGCTTTATCGCCCGTTTCCAGGACACTCGTGGCGACATCCTTGACGCCCAGGGCAAGACTGCCGAGGCGCGTGCGGCCTACCAGACTGCATTGGCCAAGCTGGATGAGGCTGGCCCGGGTGGCAAGAATACCCTGCAGGACCGGCAGGCCAATGCCGCCTATCGTGAATCACTGCAGCAGAAGCTGGATGCGCTTGGGGAGTCGAGCTGATGAGGCATCCCTTCCGCGTGGCGGCAGGGCTGTCGTTGCTTCTGGTCGGCTGTTCGACGCTGGATGCCCTGAATCCGTTTTCTGGCCCTAGCGGGCCGAAGATGGCTGAACTGCAGGCGATCCAGCCAACGGATGCCGTGCGCGTGCTGTGGTCGGCAGATGTCGGCAAGGCCGGCGATCATACCTTCGTTCCGGCGGTGGTGGATTCCTCGGTCTACGCGGCGGCCCTGGACGGTACGGTCGTTCGCCTCGACGATGGCCAGCAGGTCTGGAAAATCAACGCCGGGAAGCCACTCTCGGGCGGGGTTGGCGCGGATCAGCGAATGGTCGTGGTCGGTACCGCCAAGGGCGAGCTGTTTGCCTTTGCCACGGCGGACGGCAGCCTGTTGTGGAAAGCCCGTGCCAGTAGCGAGGTTGTTGCGCCGCCGACGGTCAGCCCCGGTCTGGTGATCGTGCGCACTGGCGATCATCGCCTGGCTGCCTATGACCCGCTCGACGGCAAGCGCAAATGGGTCTATCAACGTCCCAGCACCCCACTATCGTTGCGTGTGGCGGCCGGCCCGGTGCTGATCGACAGGTATGTCTTTGCCGGTTTTCCCGGTGGCAAACTGATTGCGGTAAGCGCAGAAAATGGCGCGCCGCTGTGGGAGGGAACGGTGGCCTTGCCGAAAGGCACCACTGAACTCGACCGGGTCGCCGATGTCACCAGCGTGCCGGTCATCGATGGACGCATGATCTGCGCGGTTGCTTTCCAGGGGCGGGTGGCCTGTTTCGACCTGGGAAACGGCAACCTGATCTGGTCGCGCGATATATCGAGCGCTGCCGGCGTGGCGATCGACAGCCGCTACGTTTATGTTGCTGACGACAGGGGTGCCGTGCATGCGCTCGACAAGGCCAGTGGTGCCAGCCTCTGGAAGCAGGACAAGCTCTTCCTGCGACGGCTTACGGCGCCGTTGCCGATGCACAACCTGATCGCCGTGGCCGATGTCAAGGGCATTGTCCATTTTCTGAGTCGCGACGATGGTTCGTTCGCGGCGCGCCAGACGACCGATGGCAGCGCGGTGCGA
The DNA here is from genome assembly GCF_000584955.1 of Candidatus Accumulibacter vicinus. Lineage (NCBI taxonomy): Bacteria > Pseudomonadati > Pseudomonadota > Betaproteobacteria > Candidatus Accumulibacter > Candidatus Accumulibacter vicinus. The sequence continues at coordinate 159,047 of NZ_JDSS02000031.1, read as the reverse complement.
GCGCCCCTGCAACGACTGGGTAGCCACCTGGTCGTGCAGACCGCCAATGGGCGCCTGCTCGTGATCGAAACGCAATGAAGCCGAGTGTGGTTCTTGTCGGGCGCCCCAATGTCGGCAAATCAACGCTTTTCAATCGCCTGACCAGGACCCGCGACGCTTTGGTGGCCGATCTCCCTGGTCTGACACGCGACCGTCATTATGGCCACGGAAGACTCGGCAACAAACCCCATCTGGTGATCGATACCGGCGGCTTCGAACCGCTCGCCAGGGAGGGCATCATGTACCAGATGGCGCGCCAGACAGAGCAGGCGATCTTCGAGGCCGACGTCGTGATTTTCGTCGTCGATGGTCGCAGTGGCATCACTGACCTTGACAAGGAAATTGCCAACCGCCTGCGCAGGTCCGACCGTCCGGTGCTGGTTGCCGTCAACAAAACTGAAGGGATGAGCCATGGACTCGTCGTCGCCGATTTCCACGAACTCGGCCTCGGCGAACCATTTGCGATCTCGGCGGCGCACGGCGAGGGGGTCAGGACGCTGATCGAGGAGGCACTCGCTCCGTATGAGGAACCGCCGGAGGGCGAATTCGACGGCGAAATGATCAAGGTCGCCATCGTCGGACGCCCGAATGTCGGCAAGAGCACCATGATCAACGCGCTGCTCGGCGAAGAACGGGTCATCGCCTTCGATCAGCCGGGAACCACTCGCGATGCCATCGAAGTCGATTTCGAGCGCGGCGGTGGCCGGTACACACTCATCGACACCGCTGGCCTGCGCCGTCGCGGTAAGGTTTTCGAGGCCATCGAGAAGTTTTCGGTGATCAAGACGCTGCAGGCGATCGAAGGCGCGCAGGTGGTGATTCTGGTGGTCGACGCACGTCAGGACATCTCCGACCAGGATGCGCACATCGGCAGCTTTATCCGCGAATCCGGGCGCGCGCTGGTGGTTGCCGTGAACAAATGGGATGGACTCGATGCCTACGTTCGCGAGCAGGTCAAGGACGCTCTCGAAAGCCGCTTGTCGTTCATCGATTTTGCCCGTTTTCATTATGTGTCGGCGCTCAGGGCGCAGGGTCTCGAAGCGCTTTTCCGCTCGGTGGACGCCGCTTACCGGGCCGCTATTGCCGATCTGCCGACACCCAAGCTGACACGTGCGCTAATTGACGCGGTGGCTCGCCAGGCGCCGCCACGCAGTGGCCTGATCCGGCCGAAGCTGCGCTACGCGCATCAGGGCGGCAGGAATCCGCCGCTGATCGTGGTTCATGGCAATGCGCTCGACAAGATCCCGGAATCCTATCGTCGCTACCTCGAACATACCTTCCGGGAGGTGTTCAAGTTGCAGGGAACGCCGTTGCAAATCCAGTTCAAGGTCTCGATCAACCCCTTTGCCGACAAGTCGGCCCCCGAGCAGAATCAGCGCAAGCTTAAGCCCGGGAAGCTTGCTGCCAGAAGCGAAGTCCGGCCACTCTCCGGCGGGAAAACCCGATCCAGGCCGCTCTCCAGGACGCGTTGATTGGCCACTGGTGCCGAAAAGCCCTAGCGAAGGCATGTCGATCATCCTCCCAGATGCTCGCGCAAGGTTGCAATGGTGGCCTTTTCGACGGATGATGAAGGCCTCGGCAGCATGTTGCTGTTGCCAGCGGATGGGTCAGGTAAGCGGGCGACTGTCGTTTGACACAAGGAGCGATGATCGGCGCGACAGACCTGTGGCCGTCGGGACAGGATCGGTCGAACGGAGGCAGGGGAACAAACGTATCTGGAAAAATGGACGGTGATCAAGGTTCTATTTGTTTGCATGGGGAACATTTGCCGCTCGCCGACGGCTGAGGGCGTTTTCCGCCACCTTCTGCGTCAGAGGAACCTCGAAGACAGGATCGAGGTCGATTCGGCGGGGACGCATGGCTATCACGCGGGTGAGGCACCGGACCAACGGACGCAGCGTGCCGCAGCAGTTCGTCAGTACAAGCTGTCCGACATGCGGGCGCGCAAGGTGACGGCGCAGGATGTCGAGTACTTTGACCTGATTCTCGCGATGGACCACAACAACCTCGCAGTTCTGAAACGCATCTGTCCTCTGGACAAACATGACCGTTTGGGACTGCTGATGAGCTACTCAAAGAATTTCGATGACGATGAAGTTCCCGATCCCTACTACGGTCTCGGGCATGGCTTCGACCTGGTGCTCGACATGATCGAGGATGCCGCCAGCGGGCTGATCGAAAGTCTCGAGCAGCGCCTCATGGAGGAGGACAACCCAGGCGTCGAGGAAAACCCGCCGGTTGCAGGTGACGGCACGAACTGATCAAATCAGGGCAGGTTGTGCGTGCGCAGCCATTCGGCAAAGTCGTCTGGCGGCAGCGGTCGGGAATAGAGATAACCCTGGCCACTGTGGCAGCCGGAAGCGTCCAGTTCGGCATGCTGATCGGCGATTTCGACGCCCTCGGCGACGACGCTCATCCCGAGGTGGCGTGCCAGCGAAATGATCGCCGAACCAATTGCGCGGTCATCGGCGTTGCTCGATATGCCGTCGACGAAGCTGCGCGCAATCTTGAGTTCGTGGATCGGGAAGCGCTTGAGGTACGACAAGGACGAAAATCCGGTACCAAAGTCATCGATGCTGATCACCAGGCCGAAAGCCACCAGTTCAGCCAGCATGCGCTGAGCACGCTCGAAGTCCATCAGTACCCCTTCGGTGATTTCGATGCACAGTTGTTGTGGGGAGACGCGATGCGCATTGACGATCTGCATCAGGTCCGCCGCCATGCCCTCCTTGCGGAAATGCCGAGCAGAGATGTTGACGCTGATGCGGACGGCCGGCAGTCCGGTCTTGTTCCACTGGTCGATCTGGCGACAAACCTCTCCAAGTACCCATTCGTCGATGGCCACGATCAGGTTGCTTTGCTCGGCGACCGGGATGAACACCACAGGATCCACGACTTCACCGTTGTATTGCCAGCGCAACAGCGCCTCGGCACCGACGACACGTCGGTTTTCGAGGTTGACCTGCGGTTGATAGTGAATGAACAACTCGCCGTTTTCGATCGCACGTCGCAAACCTGTTTCCAGTGCCAGTCGCCGCGTCGCCAGGTGAGCCAGGTCGGCGGTGAAGAAGCGAAAAGCGTTCTTGCCGTGATCCTTGGCGCGATACATCGCCGAGTCGGCATTGCGCATCAACGCACTGGCGTCGGTGGCATCCTCCGGGAACATGCTCAGCCCGATGCTGGCACTGATGAAGCATTCGTGCTCGTCGAACTGATAACTGGTACTCAAGGCCCTCAGCAAACGCTCGGCAGTCAGCGTTGCCTTCTGACGATCAGCGGTTCCGAGCAGGACCACGAACTCGTCACCGCCCAGTCGTGCCACCGTGTCTTCGGCACGCACGCAGTCGAGCAGACGCAGCGCTGCCTGCTTGAGCAACTTGTCGCCGGTGGCATGACCGAGGGTGTCATTGACCATCTTGAAATTGTCGAGATCGATGAACACCACGCCGACACTCTCGCGTGATCGCTCGGCTCGTGCCAGAGCGAGATGCAGGCGGTCATTGAACAATGCCCGGTTGGGCAGTCCGGTCAGTTCATCGTGGGTTGCCAGATACTCGACGCGCTGCTGCGACTCGCGCACCTTGGTAATGTCGCTGAACATGCCGACGTAGTTGACTATCTTGCCGCTCTTGTCCTTGACGGTATTGATCGACAACCATTCGAGGAAAGTCTCGCCGTTTTTCCGTCGATTCCAGATCTCGCCCTGCCAGACGCCCAGGCGATTGACCCGGTCCCACATTTCGACATAGAGCTCGGGCGGCGTCTTTTCGGATCGCAGAAGGTTGGGCTTCTTGCCGACGACCTCCTGGCGGGTGAACCCGGTGAGGGTTGTGAAAGCGTCATTGACGGTCAGGATGCGTTGCTCGATATCGGTCACCATGACGCCTTCGGAAGCGCGATCGAAGACCATCGCCGCTAGCCGCAAACTTTCCTCAGCGCGCTTGCGGGCGGTGATGTCGGTGGCCTGGAAACAGAGGCCGGTGATTGCTCCGTCGTTGTCGAAGAGCGGAAAGCGGACAGCCAGGAAGTGGTGATCGCCACTCGCCAGCGGCAGCGTTTCTTCACGTTCGATTTCCCTGCGCAGACGCATGGCTGCGAGTTCGCTCTCGCGGAAGATCTCGGATACGGCGTCGGGAAAGAGCTGCAGATCGGTTTTCCCGATGACCCGCCCGGTGGCGAAGCCAAAAGTCTGTTCGAATTTCGGGTTGGCAAACTGGTAGCGACCGGTGGCGTCCTTGACCGCCATCAACGAGACCGAGTTGTTCATCACCGCCAGCAACCTGACCTGTGTTTCGCGCGCCGAACGCTCGATTTCGTACAGGTTCGTGTTGTCGGCAAACAGCAGGATCACGCCGGCACTGCGTTGCGCATCGCGCAATAGCGGTGCGATGTGCAGCGCGTAGTGGCGTCGGTTGGCGTTGACGATCTGGCGGTCGAGGGCGTTTTGGGTGTCGATCACCTGTTGACTGTCGGTGACCAGATTGGGCATGTCCGGCAGCGCCAGATCGCGCAGATGCCGGCCGATTTGTGGCGGGCCGAGCCTGAACAGCCGTGCGGCGGCACTGTTGAAGCGCTGCAGGGTAGATTTCTGGTCGAGGACCAGCAAGGGGTAGTCGACGCTGTTCTGGATACATTCCAGTTCGATGTTGAGTTCCTGCGTCTCGGCGGTCTTGATCTGCAATTCCTCGTTAACCGTTGCCAGCTCTTCGTTGGTCGATTGCAGTTCCTCGTTCGAGGCCTCAAGTTCCTCGTTGGAGGCCTGCATTTCCTCGTTCGAAGCCTGGATCTCCTCATTGAGTGCCTGCATTTCCTCGTTGGAGGTCTCGAGTTCTTCGACCAGTGTTTGCAGATGTTCGCGCGTTGCGGCCAGTTCGTCTTCGAGTTCCTTGTCGGTGACATTGTTGCTGTCCTCGGCGGGACTCTTGCCGGCTGGCGTCGCAATCCACTCGATACAGACCATGAACAGCGTTTCATTGTCGGGAGCCAGGATCGGATGCACTGAAAGGCGGACGCCGCGATTCGGATCGAGCGCCTTGATGTGCCTTGGCCGTCCGTGCGCCACGGTCTGCTTGACCTGTGCCTGCCGCATCAGAACCTGGACCTCGGTGCGCAGCTCGCGACGGATCAACGAGATCAGGTCAAAAGCTGGTTTGCCGGGTGAAACGTTGAGCAGTCGGCTGGCGTCACCATGAATGTGGCGAATTTCGAACTTGCTGTTGATCAGGATGCTGGTGGGGATGAAAAACCGTCCGGCCGCTTCAAGCAGGATGTTCTCGAAACCCAGCGAGGAGGTGGGTTTGGCCGGCCTCTGATGCTGGTTCAGACCGGCTGCCGCGAGGGGCATCTCGGTGCGTAGCAGCGGTAGTCGGGCAGCGACCCCGTGTCGACGGTAAAGACGTCCTTCCTTGTCGACCACGCCGAACAGCGCCTCCTGCTGGAAGATTCCCTCCGATTTGCCGAGGAACAGGTAGGCGCCCGGATTGAGCGCGTAATGAAACACCGACAGCAGGCGGGCCTGCAACTCGCTCTGGAAATAAATCAGTACATTACGGCAACTGATCAGATCGAGGCGGAGAAACGGCGGATCCTGCACCAGATCCTGGCGAGCAAAGATGACCACATCGCGCAGGTTCTTGTTGATTTCATAACGGTCACCGTGCGGCGTGAAATGGGCGCGGATGCGATTGCGATCCATGTGCGCCAAGCTGGAGGCGGCAAACACGCCGCGCCGCGCCAGCGCCATTGCGTCGAGATCAATATCGGTGGCGAAGATCTGCAGACGGTACTGATCGAAGGAAGCCCCCAGACGTTCAGAAAACAGAATGGCCAGGGAATACGCTTCCTCGCCGGTAGCGCAACCGGCAGTCCAGACGCGGATATCGTCACCAGGCTGCTTGTTGGCGAGAATGTCGCCAATCACCTTGTCTAGCCGAGCGAAAGCGTCGCCGTCGCGAAAGAAGGCAGTAACCGAGATCAGGATGTCCTTGCACAGCCGGTCGAGTTCGACCGGCGTGTCGTCGACCACCCGCAGGTAATCTTGCAGTGTACTGACATGGTTTGCCGCCATTCGCCGCTCGATCCGTCGCCACAGCGTCGGCTCCTTGTACTGCGAGAAATCGACCTTGGTGCGGCTGCGCACTTTGCCGAGCAACGTCTTGAGCGTTGCCGGTGCACTTGCCGCCTGGGTGGCCACCGGAATCAGTCCACGATTGAGGACGATTAGACTGATCTCGGCGCCCATCGTCTCGGGCGGCAGAATCCAGTCGACACTACCGGTATCGATCGCCGACTGGGGCATGCCGCTATACTTGGCGGTTTCGGGATCCTGGGAAAAGGTGAAACCACCAGCCGCCTTGATCGCGTGGATTCCCGCAGCACCGTCAGAGCCCGTGCCGGACAGGATGATGCCGATCGTCGATTCGCCGATCTCCTCGGCCAGGGAGGCGAAGAAACGGTTGACCGACGGTTTGGGCATCGATTCCTTGGTGGGTTCGACGAGCCGGAAGTGACCCGCCTGCAGCGTCAGATTGCGATTAGGCGGTGTGATATAGACCGTATTTGCTTCGGGCAACATTCCGTCTTCGATGTCCCGAACCGGCATCGTCGTCTCACGACCGAGCAACTGTGCCATCATGCTGCGGTAGGTCGGCGACAGGTGTTGTACGACCACGTAAGTCAGCCCAAGATTCTTTGGCAGGCTCGGCAAGAGCAGACTGAGTGCTTCCAGGCCACCAGCCGAGGCGCCGATCCCGATAATGAACGGTCGCTCGTCCGACCGGACGGGGTGCTCTGCATCGCCGACCGGCTTCGCCGCTGCAAGAAGCGGTTTCTTTGAGACTGAGCGTCTTTTTCCGGGTTCTTCTGCATTGCCAATGCTCATTGCCTGTTGTCCACCTGATCTCGAGTCTTCGACGACTGCACTTGATCATACCACGGGAAGTACCGCTGACCCGCTGCCGGTTCGCTGGCCTAGAGCCCGCTCCGCGACGACGAAAAGCAAGCCAGCACTTGGAAAGAAACCGGCGAAGTTCATGGATCGGGCAGCCGGGGATCGGTGTTTGCTGATCCGCGCGTTGCCGTATTTTTTGACAAGCTGATGAAGTCAAGCATCCTGATGCGATTTTGAGCTACCATCGTCGCTGAGGAGGGGCTTCCTCGCTTGCGACAGGTCAGCAATTCTTTCTTGCTGGTGGATGAATTGACAAGGAGATTTTGGATGCTACAGCAATTGTTCGCAGTATTTGCGCTGGCTTTCTTCGGGTCTATCGGTGGCGCCATGGCAGCGGAATATGGGACGCCAGCCGAAGCCAAAGCCCTGCTTGAAAAGGCCGTTATGGCTGTGAAGGCTGACAAGGCCAAAGCGCTGGTGATGTTCACCAAGGGTGAAGGTGGCTTCAAGGATCGTGACCTGTACCCCTATTGTGGTGGTCCGGACGGGTACTTCACCGCGCATCCGACGCTCCTCGGGAAGAGTCTCAAGGATCTCCGGGACAAATACGGAAAACCTCTGGGAGAGGAGGTCTACGCTGCAGGCAGGGAGGGATCGATTGCCGAGGTGTCATACATGTGGCCGCGCCCTGGTCAGACCGATCCGGTGGCGAAGGTCGCCTTCGTGACCAGGGTTGACGACCAGGTGTGTGCGGTCGGCTACTACAAGTAGGGGATTTTTCCGAGGGGCTATGGTCTTGCGATGGCGTAATTTCCCGGAGTTCCTGTACCCTGTAGAGTGACAAGACCCCGCGACAGCGGGGTTTTTCTTGTCTCAGTACTCAGTACACTTCCGGAATGAAGGTCTGGTCGGAAAGCGGCGGGCGAACATAACCCCCCTCGTCCTGACGGGGCGGCAGGACGATCGGCTCTGGTGTCAGATCCTCGTAGTCGATCATGTTCAACAGGTGCGTGATGACGTTCAAGCGGGCACGCTTCTTGTCGTCGCCGTCGACGACATACCAGGGTGCCTGTTTGATGTCGGTGTGGGCGAACATGGCATCCTTGGCTTTGGAGTATTCGACCCAGCGCGCACGCGACTCGAGATCCATCGGACTGAGCTTCCAGTGTTTTTCTGGATGAAAGATGCGCTTCTGGAAACGGCGTTCCTGCTCTTCGTTGCTGACCGAGAACCAGTACTTGATCAGGATGATGCCGCTACGAACGAGCATGCGCTCGAATTCGGGGCAGGTACGCAGAAACTCCCGGTATTCCTCTTCGGTACAAAAGCCCATGACCCGTTCGACACCGGCACGGTTGTACCAGCTGCGATCGAACAGGACCATTTCGCCGCCGGCAGGAAGGTGCTGGACGTAGCGCTGGAAATACCACTGCGTTTGCTCACGGTCCGTTGGTGCAGGCAGCGCGGCTACCCGGGTGACACGCGGACTGAGGCTCTCGGTGATGCGTTTGATGGTGCCACCCTTGCCGGCTGCATCGCGCCCTTCAAACAGGACAACGACTTTCAGCTTCTTGAATTTGATCCACTCCTGCAGTTTGACGAGTTCGATCTGCAGCTTCGACAGTGTCTCTTCGTAATCCTTGGTCTTGATTGCCGGTTTGCGAGTGCTGCGGACGTTTTCGTTCAGATTGACCGTGCTTGGGGTGGTTCCCACCTTTGGTTCAACAGCTTTCCCTCTCGGCGCTTTTTGAGCCTTGTCCTGCACGGGTTTGGGTTCCGTCTTCTGTGCAGCATTTTTTGCTTCTGCTTTGGCGGGTTTCTTCTGCGCCGCGATTTTGGTTGCAGCAGCCGGCGGCGGGGCTGCCTGCACCGCGGTCAGCTGTTCAGTTTGGGTGCCTTCCGATACGACCTCTTCTTGCACGGCTTTGACTTCACTCATTGGTGCCTCCTTGGTGTGGCGAGAAACTGGTGAGGGGGGAACCGTCTTGCGGACAGGAATGCTCACCTGACACGGACGGTGTCCCACAACGCCGGCTACCCACGGTTTGCCCGATCCGACCAGGGCTTGATGAACGAACGAGACGAGTTTTACTTTGGCCATGAATTCTTGGCATGGTTCTACTCCTTGTTGCACTCCTTGTTGCGCGGGAGTGTCCCGGGCCGGCAATTATCGTTCTTTTCTTCGCAAAAATGAACCATCCAGTGCACAAAACGTGCAATCGATTGAGAGGGCAGACAATCTGGAAGCGGTGTCGTGCGTGCACGGCTTACGGGGGGTGATCGTCATGCTGACCGCTCGTGATTCAGACCCCGGCCGGCGGCGTCGTGGTATTGCCCAGGAATCGGCGTGCAGCGAGCACGATCTGCCGGAGCAGAGCGGTGGACGGGCAGTGCCTGCCCGTCCACGACCGGTCGCGGTCAGTGGGGCCCGTTGTCAAGGGCTGCCTGCGCCGGCATAGGCGGGTATTTTCAGGCGAGTTTGGCGAAGGCTTCGACGACTTCCGGTGGCGCCTGCACCATCTCGATCAGCACGCCTTCACCGGCGATCGGGAACTCGGTACTCGCCTTTGGGTGCAGGAAGGTGATGTCGAAGCCAGCGGCACCCTTGCGGATTCCGCCCGGCGCGAAGCGAACGCCATTGGCCGTGAGCCATTCAACCGCCTTCGGCAAGTCATCAATCCAGAGACCCACGTGATTCAGCGGCGTGGCATGCACGGCCGGCTTCTTGTCGGGGTCGACCGGCTGCATCAGATCGACTTCGACCTTGAACGGTCCCTTGCCCATTGCGACAATATCTTCATCAACGTTTTCGCGTTCGCTAACAAAGTTGCCGGTGATTTCAAGGCCAAGCATGTCAACCCAGAGTTGACGAAGTTTGAGCTTGTCGGGGCCACCGATGGCGATTTGCTGGATACCGAGGACTTTGAAGGGACGTGGATTCATGGTTGTTCTTTCTCTTGGCAGGATTACAGGGAATATGGGTGTGTGGTTGGGTGTGTGGTGGTGTTGTGCAATCTCAATCGCGGGCTGAACGACGTATGGTGGCAGCGGCAGCGATCTCGCCGCTGCGCGAAAAGGCTTCGACGTTCGCTTCGATAGTATCAGGGTCATAAAGATAATTCACCATCAGGCCGTATGATTGCTGCTGACCGCGTGCCGAGGTGTCAGCCAGATAATTCAGGCGTTCGATACGCGCGCCATTGCCCAGGTGAAAGCGGGCGACCGGATCGTAAGGCCGCCCACTCTTGCTGGTGGTCAGCAGATAACGTGCGGCCAGACGCAGCAGGCCATGTTGCAGGGCACGTGCCAGGCGCGCGTCATTCATCCAGCGTGCGTCGGCAAGCAGCTTCGCAAGGTCGCTGGCGTCGGCCGGTTGCGGCATGTCCGGTGTCAAATGGCGTTTGATCCGTTCGAGGTCGGCAGCGCTGAAAGCCTGTGGCCAGGGCTCCGGGTTCTTCTCGGCCCAGTGCCGGAACGAGGGCAGGGGAGAGAGGGTGGCAAAGTTGACCAGACGTGGGTAATCGCGTTTCAGGTCGTCTACAACCCGCTTGAGCAGGAAATTACCGAATGAAACGCCACGCAGGCCGACCTGGGTGTTTGAAATCGAATAGAAGATCGCGGTATTTGCCCTGTGCGCATCGAATACCGGTGCATGCTCGTCGAGCAGTGTTTGCACGTTGTCGGCGAGATGTTCGGTCAACGCCACCTCAACGAAGATCAGCGGCTCCATGGGCATGCGTGGATGAAAGAAGGCATAGCAGCGACGGTCTGAATCAAGGCGGTTCTTGAGATCGCTCCAGGAGCGGATCTGATGCACCGCTTCATACTCGATCAGTTTTTCGAGCAACGCTGCCGGTGAACTCCAGGTGATGCGCTGCAGTTCAAGGAAGCCAACGTCAAACCAGGCACCCAGTCGGGATTCGAGTTCGCGATCAAGCGAACGCAGAGCGGCATCCTTTTCGACAAAGCGCAGCAGATCGGCACGCAGGTCGACCAGGAACTTGACGCCGTGTGAGAGCGTGTTGAATTGCGTCAGGATGCGCAGGCGAGAAGATCGCATGGCGTTGCGCAGGGCGGACTCGGCAGTCCACTGCGCGTCGCTGCCAATGGCCGCCTGATAGTCGGCGTGCGCCTTGGCGACCAGCTGCGGGTCGGGGCCGAATTCGGTGGCGACAATTCTCAGGAAGCTGGCGCGCCCTTCGTCGTTGAGGCGCAGATAGGTTTCCGCAAGACGGCCGGCACGCTGCCTTGCCGAGACCTCTCCGCCGATGCCGCTGGCGCATTCATGAAGCAGATCACGAATGCGTACCAGTTGTTTTCCCTCCAGGCCGCGCGCAGCGCCGCCATCAGCGAGTAGCGAGCGCACGCGGCGCAGCCCCCGCACTACCATACCTTCTGCCATTGCTTTCTCCTCAGTCTCGCGGCCAGCGACGCGCCGACTCAGCTGCGCTGGCGATTCGCGACGACGACAAAAATGATTCCGGCAACAATCATCGGCAGCGACAACCACTGCCCCATGCTGACGGTGTATGAAAACCCGAAGATTCCCTCATCCGGCGACCGAAAATACTCGGCGATCCATCGCAGGACCCCATAGCCGATGAGAAAAACTCCGGAAACCGCGCCGCGTGCCCGCGTCTGGCCTGAATAGATCCACAGGACAACAAACAGGGTGAGCCCCTCGAGTCCGGCCTGGTAGAGCTGTGACGGGTGGCGCGGCAAATCGTCCACGCGGGGGAAAACCATCGCCCACGGCAAGGAAGGATCAGCCGCACGTCCCCATAGCTCGCCATTGATAAAGTTGCCGATGCGCCCGACAGCCAGGCCGAGCGGCACCAGCGGCGCGACGAAGTCGGTGATTTCGAGCCAGGTTCTGCCAGTTTTGCGCGCGTACAGCCACATCGCGAGCAGCACACCGAGCAACCCCCCGTGAAACGACATGCCTCCCCGCCAAACGGCGAAAATCTGCAGCGGCTGCGTGAGATAGTAGCCCGGCTCGTAGAACAGAACCTGACCTAGACGGCCACCGGCGATCACGCCAAGGACGCCGTAGAACAACAGGTCATCGAGCTGTTGCACCGTCCAGCCAGCTTGCGAAAGTGGCGGGTGGGCGAGAATTCGCTGCCGGCCAAGCCACCAGAACTGGAGAAAGGCCAGGAGGTACATCAGTCCGTACCAGTGCACGCTGAGCGGGCCGAGTGAAAGCGCAACAGGGTTGAACTGCGGATGGATTAACACGGAACGAACATCCCGGGGGCTTTCGGATAGAATTGGCATTATATCGCGCCACCCTCGGGCGTGTTCCGGATTGGAGATCGGCAATGCCACACTATCGTTCCCGCACCTCGACGCATGGTCGCAACATGGCTGGCGCGCGCGCCCTTTGGCGTGCCACCGGCATGCAGGACGGCGATTTCGGCAAGCCGATCATCGCCGTCGTCAATTCCTTCACGCAGTTCGTTCCCGGACACGTTCACCTCAAGGATCTGGGCCAGTTGGTCGCGCGCGAGATCGAGGGTGCGGGCGGTGTGGCCAAGGAGTTCAATACCATTGCCATCGACGACGGGATCGCCATGGGGCACGATGGCATGCTGTATTCGTTGCCCTCGCGCGATCTGATCGCCGACTCGGTCGAATACATGGTCAATGCGCACTGCGCCGACGCGATGGTGTGCATTTCAAATTGCGACAAGATCACACCCGGCATGCTGATGGCGGCGATGCGGGTGAACATTCCGACGATCTTCGTTTCCGGTGGTCCGATGGAAGCCGGCAAGGTGAAATGGGGTGGCAAGGTGATTGCGGTCGACCTCGTCGATGCGATGGTCAAGGGTGGCGACAGCAACTGTTCGGACGAGGAAGTCGACACTTTCGAACGCTCGGCGTGCCCGACCTGTGGTTCGTGTTCGGGGATGTTTACCGCCAATTCGATGAACTGTCTGACCGAGGCGCTCGGCTTTTCCCTGCCCGGCAACGGTAGTCTTCTGGCCACCCATGCTGACCGCCGAGGGCTTTTTCTGCAGGCGGGACGCCAGATCGTCGACCTTTGCCGCCGGTATTACGAGCAGGACGACGCCTCGGTGCTGCCGCGTGCCATCGGCAGTTTCGCAGCCTTCGAGAACGCGATGACGCTGGACGTGTCGATGGGCGGTTCGACGAATACCGTGCTGCACATTCTGGCGGCTGCGCAGGAGGGGGGGGTGAACTTCACGATGGACGACATCGACCGCATTTCGCGCAGGGTTCCCTGTCTGGCCAAGGTCGCTCCGGCGACACCCGATTATCATATGGAGGATGTGCATCGAGCCGGCGGCATTTTCGCGATTCTCGGCGAACTCGACCGTGCCGGCCTGCTGCATCGCGGCGTGCCGACCGTGCATGCAAGAACACTCGGCGAAGCGATCGACCGCTGGGATGTGATCCGTACAGAAGACCCGCAGGTGTTCGAATTCTACCAGGCGGCACCAGGCGGCATTCCGACACAGAAGGCTTTCTCGCAGAACCGGAGGTATCCGGATCTGGATCTCGATCGCGCGCGCGGCTGTATTCGCAACCAGGCCAACGCCTATTCGCGGGACGGCGGCCTGGCCGTGCTCTACGGCAATATCGCGAGTGACGGCTGCATCGTCAAAACCGCTGGTGTCGATGAGAGCATCTGGGTGTTTACCGGCAAGGCACGGGTGTTCGAGAGCCAGGATGATGCCGTACAGGCAATTCTCGGCGACCAGATCAAGGCGGGCGAGGTGGTGGTGATTCGCTACGAAGGGCCGAAAGGCGGACCGGGTATGCAGGAAATGCTCTACCCCACGTCCTACCTGAAGTCCAAAGGCTTGGGCAAGGTCTGCGCGTTGCTCACTGACGGCCGCTTTTCAGGAGGGACCTCGGGATTATCGATCGGGCATGTTTCACCGGAAGCCGCTGAAGGCGGCGCGATCGGTCTGATTGAGGAGGGCGATCTGATCGAGATCGATATTCCCGGACGCCGCATCCATCTGGCCATTGCCGATTCCGAGCTGGCCAGGCGTCGTACGGCAATGGACGCCAAGGCGGCGGCGTCTGCCTGGCAGCCGCGAGCCGAGCGCCAGCGGGTCGTTTCCCAGGCCTTGCAGGCCTATGCATTGATGGCCACCTCGGCGGCGACTGGCGCGGTGCGCGACCTGAGGCAGTTGAAACGGATCTGAGGGAGCATACACCCCCCATGCACGATGCCAGGATACTGGCAAGGTCAACGATCACCGCTGTCGATGCGTTGATGAGAGGGTGACGCTGGCGGTATCGGCAAGACCGATCAAGAGGCTTTCCAAGCTGGCCAAACTGAAATACTATCGGAGCGTTGCAACCCCCCTCATTTGAACGGAGTAATAGCATGAAAGCGATCTACGTGTGTCTGCTGGCTGCTGCCGGCGTAATGTCTGCTGGTGCTGTCCAGGCTCAGGACGCCGAAGCCCTGGCCAAGTCGAAGAACTGTCTGTCGTGTCACGCGGTTGACAAGAAGGTCGTGGGCCCGTCATACAAGGATGTGGCCAAAAAGTACACGGCGAAGGATGAAGCAGCGCTGTCCACGAAAATCATCAAGGGCGGCAAGGGCGTCTGGGGTGAGATACCGATGCCGCCAAACCCGTCTGTTACGCCCGATGAGGCGACCAAACTCGCGAAATGGATCCTCAGCCAGAAGTGAGGGCTGAATGAACAAGAAACCGGCTGTGTGCCGGTTTCTTGTTTTGAAGACGCACTTCAGGAAGAGGACATGCCGGTCGGGAAATCATATGCTGGTTGACAAGGTCCTGATGTGCTTGGACAATCGCGCGTTCGTTAGCCCAGTAAGAACACCATAGTGGAGATCAAAATCATGAACAATGTACGTATGCCTGGTGTACTCGTCGTTCTGGCCGCCTCGGTGGCAATCATTGGTTGTGGAAAGAAGGAAGAACCCAAGGCCGCTGCTCCTGCCCCGGCCCCGGCTGCTGCCGCCCCTGCGCCGGCACCGAAGCCCGAAATGGTCGTGAAAATCGGCCACGTCGCACCGCTGACCGGCCCGATCGCGCATCTTGGCAAGGACAACGAAAACGGCGCCCGCCTGGCCGTTGACGATGCCAATGCGAAAAAGATCGAGATCGATGGCAAGGTCATCAAGTTCGAACTCCTCGGCGAGGATGATCAGGCAGATCCGAAAACCGGTACCGTCGTGGCCCAGAAACTGGTTGATGCCAAGGTTGTCGGCGTCGTCGGTCACCTGAACTCGGGTACCACCATTCCGGCATCGGCCATCTACAACCAGTCAGGCCTGCCACAGATTTCACCGTCAGCAACCAATCCGAAGTACACCCAGCAGGGCTTCAACACCGCTTTCCGGGTGATGGCCAACGACATCCAGCAGGGTTCCGTGATTGGTACCTACGCAGCCAAGGACATGGGTGCCAAGAAGTTTGCGATCATCGACGACCGTACGGCTTATGGTCAGGGTTTGGCTGATGAGGTCGAGAAAGCTGCCAAGGCGGCTGGTGCGACCGTTGTTGCCCGCGAGTTTACCAATGACAAGGCCACTGACTTCAAGGCCATTCTGACCAAGATCAAGGCCAAGAATCCCGATGTGATCTTCCTCGGCGGCATGGATGCGGTCGGTGGCCCGATGCTCAAGCAGATCAAGGAGCTCGGGATCAAGGCCAAGTTCACCACCGGCGACGGCGGCTGTTCGCCCGAACTGATCAAGCTTGCCGGTGCGGCATCCGAGGGCGTGATCTGCTCACAAGCCGGTCTACCTCCCGAGAAGCTCCCGAATGGCCAGAAGTTCCTCGAAGACTTCACCAAGAAGTATGGTCAGATCCAGATCTACTCGCCATACAGCTATGATGCGGTGATGGTCCTGGTCGACGCCATGAAACGTGCCAACTCGGTTGACCCGGTGAAATATCTGCCGGAAGTGGGCAAGACCGCTTACGATGGCGTGACCGGCAAGATCGAGTTCGACGAAAAGGGCGACATCAAGAACGGTGCGATCACGGTTTTCGAGATCAAGGATGGCAAGCTCGCCACGCTGAAATCCGAAGGTGGTACGGCAGCCAGCAAATAAACTCTTCCGCTAGGCTAGCGAGGGAATGGCTGCGGCCATTCCCTCCCTGTTCTCCTGACTTTGCATCCGATCAGCATCAACCGCGCCCTTGCTTCCGCACCCGCCCTCGCACGATCCTGATGGCATGAGTCGGAGACGATGGTTCGCCACCAGCGCCTTGTTGCGGAAAGCCTGACCATGGATACTCTTCTTCAGCAGTTGATCAACGGCCTCACTCTGGGTGCCGTCTACGCGCTGGTTGCTCTCGGCTACACGATGGTGTACGGCATTATCGGCCTGATCAACTTCGCCCATGGTGAGGTGGTGATGATCGGGACGATGGTCGCTTTCACCGTGATTGTTTTTTTTGCCGGTTCCGGCATGCCGCCACTGCTGATTCTCGGCGTTGGTTTGCTGGTTTCGGTGGTGGTCTGCATGGTACTCGGCTGGGCTCTCGAACGGGTGGCTTATCGTCCATTGCGGCATGCGCCGAGACTGACCCCGCTGATTACCGCGATCGGCATGTCGATCGTTCTGCAGAATGTGGCGATGCTCATCTGGGGCCGCAATTACATCACTTTTCCACCGATGATCAACAAGCAGATTTATGAAGTGGGTGGTGCCAGTTTTACCAACGTGCAGGTCGCGATCGTTTCCCTTGCGGCATTGGTGATGCTGGGGTTGATCTACCTGGTGCACCGTACGCGCATCGGCATGGCCATGCGGGCGACGGCGCAGAACCCGCACGTGGCGTCACTGATGGGCGTCGATATCAATCGCGTGATCGCCATGGCCTTCATCATCGGTTCGGCACTGGGCGCGGTGGCGGGCTGCATGGTCGGTTCGTATTACGAGATCGCGCATTACCAGATGGGTTTCATGCTCGGCCTGAAGGCTTTCACGGCGGCCGTTCTCGGCGGCATCGGCAATCTCGCCGGCGCCATGGCCGGCGGCCTGTTGCTGGGCCTGATCGAGGCTCTGGGTGCTGGCTACATCGGTGACCTGACCGGCAATTTTCTCGGCAGTCACTACCAGGACATCTTTGCCTTCATTGTGCTGATCATCGTCCTGATGTTTCGTCCTTCGGGGCTGTTTGGCGAACGTACTGGAGATCGCGCATGAACGGACACCTCAAACGGCGCCCTGTCCTCATTCCTGGTCAGCGACCTTGGCTGGGTTTCCTGTTGCTCGCGGCCGTCCTGGTGGCTGTGCCTTTTGTTGCCGCACTCGGTGGCCAGGCCTGGGTGCGTATCGCCAACTTCTCGATTCTCTATATTTTCCTGGCACTTGGTCTGAACATCGTGGTCGGCTATGCGGGGCTGCTCGACCTTGGTTATGTCGCTTTTTACGCGGTCGGTGCCTATACCTATGCCCTCCTGGCCTCGCCGCATTTCGGTATTCACCTGCCATTCTGGGTGATCCTGCCGCTGGGTGCCGGCTTGGCGTGCATCTTTGGAGTTCTGCTCGGCGCACCGACCCTGAAGCTGCGAGGCGACTATCTGGCCATTGTGACACTCGGTTTTGGTGAAATCGTCCGCATCTTCATGAACAACCTGAATGCACCCATCAACGTCACGAACGGCGCACAGGGAATTACCCTGATCGACCCGATCCGGATTGGCGATTTTTCGTTTGCCCAGACCAGTACTTTCCTTGGCGTGTCGTTTTCCGGGCCGCAGAAGTACTACTTTCTGCTGGTCGCGCTGGCGCTGCTGGTGATCGTCGTCAATATGCGCTTGCAGGACTCACGGATCGGTCGGGCCTGGCAGGCGATTCGCGAGGATGAGGTTGCCGCCAAGGCCTGCGGGATCAATACCCGGAACATCAAGTTGCTGGCTTTCGCCATGGGTGCCTCGTTCGGAGGTATCGCAGGTGGCGTTTTTTCAGCGATGCAGGGGTTCGTCAGTCCCGAGAGCTTCTCGCTGATGGAATCGATCACCATTCTGGCGATGGTCGTTCTCGGCGGCATGGGCCATATCCCTGGCGTCATTCTCGGTGCGGTGCTGTTGACCGGCCTTCCCGAAGCCTTGCGTTACGGCATCGAGCCACTACAGCGCGGGCTCTTCGGGCGCATGATCATCGACCCGGAGAGCTTGCGGATGCTGATTTTCGGTCTCGCGCTGGTGCTCGTGATGCGCTTCCGGCCGGCTGGTCTCTGGCCCTCGTCGCAACGCCGCCGCGAACTGGCCGAGAGTGCGGATTGACCATGAGCGAGAAACCGCTTCTTCTCGAAGCTCATGAGGTTGCCAAACATTTCGGCGGCGTCAAGGCCTTGCATGACGTTTCGCTGACCATTCGCCGGGGCGAGATCTATGGCCTGATCGGACCGAATGGCGCCGGCAAGACCACCTTTTTCAATTGCCTGACCGGTCTTTACAAGAATGAGGGCGGTTATTTCATCTTTGACGGCGTCAAGCTCGAAGCCGATGCTCCGCACAAGGCAGCCGCGGTCGGGATCGCCCGCACCTTTCAGAACATTCGCCTGTTCGGCAACATGACGGCGATCGAGAACGTCATGGTTGGGCGCCATTTGCGCACACACGCTGGCGTCTTTGGCGCGATCAGCCGCAACCCGGCTACCCGTGCTGAAGAGGGTGCGATTGTTCGCCGCGCCGAAGAACTGTTGCACTATGTGGGAATTCATGAACGGGCTCATGACTATGCCAAGCATTTGTCCTACGGCGATCAGCGGCGCCTCGAGATTGCCCGCGCTCTCGCTACCGAACCCAAGTTGCTTGCGCTCGACGAACCGGCAGCCGGGATGAACGGCACTGAAACCGAGGCTTTGCGCGTGCTTGTCGAGGGCATTTGCCGGGATGGCGTGACGGTCCTGTTGATCGAGCATGATGTCAAACTGGTGATGGGGCTGTGTGAGCGGGTGGCGGTGCTCGATTATGGCGAGAAAATCTGTGAAGACGTACCCGCCGTGGTGCAGAAGGATTCGCGTGTGATCGAGGCCTACCTCGGTGGGTCAGTGGCCTGAAGGGAACGATGAATCATGCTCGAAGTTAACGGTTTGCGCGTTTCCTATGGCGGTATCCAG
The DNA here is from genome assembly GCF_000584955.1 of Candidatus Accumulibacter vicinus. Taxonomy (NCBI): domain Bacteria; kingdom Pseudomonadati; phylum Pseudomonadota; class Betaproteobacteria; genus Candidatus Accumulibacter; species Candidatus Accumulibacter vicinus. The sequence goes on along the minus strand of NZ_JDSS02000031.1, from coordinate 140,027 downwards.
GCCGTACGCGGCATCACCTTTCATGTCAATGAGGGCGAGATGGTGGCGCTGATCGGCGCTAACGGTGCCGGCAAGAGCAGTACCTTGAGAGCGCTGTCAAGATTGCTCGACCCTATCGGTGGCAGTGTCCGCTATCGCGGCAAGGAACTGCTGGCCTTGCCGCCACACCGCCTGGTCGGTGAGGGGATCGCCCTCGTACCAGAGGGAAGAGGGGTCTTCCCGCGCATGAGCAGCCTCGAAAACCTGCGCATGGGTGCCTACGCGCGCAACAACAAGACGGAGATCGAAAACGACCTTGAACAGGTGCTAGTGCACTTTCCTCGTCTCAAGGAGCGGGCACAGCAACTGGCAGGGACACTCTCGGGTGGTGAACAGCAGATGCTGGCAATTGGCCGGGCGATGATGAGCAAACCGCGGCTGCTGTTGCTCGACGAACCGTCCATGGGGCTCGCGCCGATCATGGTGCAGAAAATCTTCGAGGTGATTTGTGCGGTGGCCAGCGAAGGGATGACCATTCTGCTCGTTGAGCAGAATGCCAAGCTGGCGCTGGAAGTCAGTCAGCGTGGGTACGTCATGGAGAGCGGCGAGATCACGCTGACCAACGAGTCGAAGGCTCTGCTCACCGACCCGAAAGTGCGCGCCAGCTATCTGGGTGAATAGGGCGGGCGCTTGCCAGGCTTGCAGCGCTGGACCTATACCGCGGGCGGTCACTTCACGGTTTCATCATAGTGTTCGCTGAAACTGGTGAAATCGGCCAGATTGCCGGTCAGCTGCGTTTCAAGTGCGTTGAAACCGGGTGCCGGTATCTGGCCCAGGCGTGACAGGCGTCGAATGAGCCGCTGCTGAGCAAAGGTCTGTGAGGGATCAGGTTTGCCAAGCTGGTACGCCGAGCCACGTTTGGTCATGATGACCATCGAGTTGGCATCAACACTGTAACCGGTGACCGGTGAGGTCCTGATGTGCGAGGAAGCCGGGAAGCGGGGATTGCTGCCATACACGCGCCCTTCGACGCATACCAGAGACTCGCCGTCACGGGTGATCAGATCCAGCATCTTCCAGTGATTGAGAATGTTCATTACGCTGCTCCACCCTATGCGAAACGCAAAGCGTTCTGCAAAAATCCTAAGCAAAAATTTCAAGCCATCAATTGATTCTGTGGGTATTTCCGCACCGGTATCTGTCAAGAGGAGCAGATTGGAGGCAGATTCCGGCCGTGCCGAACAGACATCCAGAAATGGCCGTTCATACTATAAGCAAAAATCATACCATATTTTATGTATCGTGTTTCCTTTTTAAAGCAACGATCTTCCCGTTTGCCAGGGCCTTGCCGGAATCTTGGTGTAAAATTTTCCGACACCCCGCAGGCAGTACCGGGCGTAGGCGTCAGGCAATACTGAGGAGCACGGCCTTGGGAAAGCGGCTGGACTCGGGAGCGGGTGACGCCGTATTCACCAGGATCGGGATCGCATTCGGTCCTTATTGCAGGTACTCGAGTTCGTCAGCACACAAGGGTTCGACTTGCGCCAACTGCCGATCGAGCACCGCGAGGGTCGCTTCGGAAGCGTCACGGGCCTTTGCCCGCCGGTCGACGACGCGCGCTCGCAATTGTGCCGGCGTAGCCTGCGGCGCGACGATCAAGAACGCAACTCCAGATCGCCCTGCCAGCGCGCGAAAGGCATCACGCCGCGAGCGCTCGAGGAAAGCGGCGTCGACGATCACCGACCAGCCGGCGGCGAGCAGTTCGCTGGCCAGCGCGTGCAGCCGTTGGTAGGTGAGATCATTGGCACCTCCTGCGTAAATGCCGCTGCCCGGTGCAGACTGGCTGTTGGCGGTGGGCGCGAGGCCGAACAGGCGCTTGCGCTCGACATCGGAGCGCAGGCGCAGCGTCGCTGCCGCCTGGTCGCCCAGCAACAGGCGTCTGGACGCGCGGCTTTTGCCGCAGCC
>NZ_JDSS02000031.1:113155-137730 GCF_000584955.1 Candidatus Accumulibacter vicinus | reverse complement strand
GTGGGTGATGATCAGCCGTGCTGGCGGCGGCGTCACCAGGCGCTCGGCGAGCGCCAGGTAGGCGAGTGCCTGGCCGAGATCAGCGTTCGCCTGCCTGGCCTGGAGAGCAGCCACCTTGGCCCGTACCAGCGCGCGATAGACGGCATAGAAGCGCAATACCTGCACCGCATCGTAATCACCGCTGCAACTGAGCCACTCATTGACCAGCCAGCCGGCCAGGCCGGCCTGACCCTGATCGCAGAGGTCGATGTAGGTGAAGGCGATCTCACTGGCCACGTCGATCCAGCGCAGTTCCTCACTGAACTCGATGCAGTCGAAGATCTGCACCTGTCCGTCGATCAACACCAGGTTGCCAAGATGCAGGTCGCCGTGACACTCGCGCACCCGTCCGGCGGCCTTGCGGGCTGCGAAATGCGGTGTCAGGCGCGCGAACTCGGTGCCTGTCCATGCTGCCAGCCGCGTCAATCGCGCCTGCTCTTCGCCCCCGGGCAGCAGCTCCGGCAGTTCTTTAAAGTTCTCGAGCGCTGGCGAGAGCACCTGTTCTGGTTCGCCGAAGCGTGTCGAAAGGGGGGCTGATGCCGCACGCTCGTGAAATCCGGCCACCGTAGCGGCGAGTTCGGAGATCTGTCGAGCATTCAGTCGGCCGTTTCTGCAGAGGTGGTCCAGGCGGCCGGCCTCGGCAAAGCGGCGCATCCGGACCGCGAACTCGATGGCTGTGCCGGGGCCGCCGATTTGCGGGTTTTCGGGAGAGCCGGTGATGCCAACGACGTCCAGGTAGATCTGCGCAGAGAAACGGCGGTTCAGGCGCAGTTCGGCTTCGCAGCAAGCACGCCGCTGCGCGAGCGTGCCGTAGTCGAGAAAAGGCAGAACGATTGGTTTCTTGATCTTGTACACGTAATCACCGGCCAGCAGCAGCCATGAGGCATGTGTCTCGATGAGCTCGACTTGCTGCGCCGGATCGGGATAGCGTGCCGGATCGAGCAGCGCGTTAATCAGCGGTGGCAGGGGAGCGCGCATCGATCAGCCATGCACGGCCTGTCGCAGGCAGCACTTGCGCAACTCTTCGAGCAGGCACATGACTGCCGCGCAGGCCGCCGCCAGCAGCCAGGTGGAACTGCTGATCGGCGCCGTGCCGAACAGCCAGTTGCCGGCCGGCGTATACAGGATGAACAGGATCACCGCCAGCTCGGCCAGAATGCCGATCTGCAGATAGCGATTGCCGCCCAGGCCGTAGCTGAGCAGGGAATGCTGCGGGTGGCGGCAGAGATAGACGTTGACCATCTGTGTGACCACAATCGTAGCCAGGCAGGCAGATGTCGCCTGCAGATAGAGCGGCTGGTGGGGGTCGAGGAAGTCACCGTAATGCCAGCCGCCGGCATCGAGGACGAAGAAGAATACGCCCATCGCCGCCGCTGCTTCGAGAATGCCGAGGAACAGGTAGGCACGCGCAATCAGGCCCCACGACAGCAGTCGCTCGCTGCGCGCGCGCGGCGGTCTGGTCATCACCGCCGGGTCGGGTTTTTCGGCGCCGAGGGCCAGCGCCGGCAGCATGTCGGTGCCGAGGTCGACCGCCAGGATCTGGAGAATGGTCAGCGGCAGCGGGATCCGGAACAGGACAAAGGCGAGATAGGGGATCAGCTCGGGAATGTTGGAGCTGAGGATGTAGGTGAGGAACTTGCGGATGTTCTCGAAGACCGCGCGTCCTTCCTCGATCGCTGCGACGATGCTGGCGAAGTTGTCGTCGAGCAGGATCAGGTCAGCCGCCGCCTTGGCGACATCGGTGCCGCCGATGCCCATGGCGATGCCGATGTCGGCGGTTTTCAAGGCCGGCGCGTCATTGACGCCGTCGCCGGTGACGGCGACGATCTCGCCCTTATTCTTCAGGGCCTCGACGATGCGCATTTTTTGCTCGGCCGCGACACGAGCGAAAAGGATTTCCGGAGCGTCGAGTGCCAGTTGCAGTTGCGTCGGTGACATCAGGCGCAGTTGCTCGCCACTCACCACCACCGGCCGCTCGCTGCGGACCATGCCGATCTGGCGGGCAATGGCGAGCGCCGTGCGCGGATGGTCGCCGGTCACCATGATGATCCGGATGCCGGCCGCGACGCAGCGCGCGATGGCTTCCGGCACCTCGGCGCGGGGGGGATCTTCGAGACCGATCAGCCCGGCGAGAACCATTCCCTGTTCTTCCTCCGGCACGCCTTCCTCGCTGACCGTTCGATGTGCGAAGGCAAGAACGCGCAGTCCGGCGCCGGCCATCTCGTCCTGTGCCGCCAGCAGGCGGGTGCGTGCGGCATCGTCGAGTGGCGCCAGGCCGGCGTCGAAGCGGATGAACTGGCAACTGGCGAGCACCGTCTCCAGGGCGCCCTTGCAATAGAGCATGCGGCCTTGCGGTGTTTCGCAAAGCACCGACATGCGTTTGCGGTCGGTGTCGAAAGAAATTTCGTCAAGACGGCTGAACCCCCCGAGATCGCCGGCCATTTTCCGGCCGATCTCGGCCAGCGCGATTTCCATCGGATCGCCATGCAGTACGTGCCGACCCTGTTCCTCAATCTCCTTCAGGTTGTGGCACAGCGCAGCATTGACGAACAGCTCGCGGTGATCATCGATCAGGTGGGCACGCGTTCCCAGATCTGCGCATGGCAGGAATGCACCCCCAACCCATAGCTGGTGTACCGACATGCGGTTCTGGGTCAGCGTACCGGTCTTGTCGCTACAGATCACCGTCGTCGAGCCGAGTGCCTCGACTGCCGGCAGATGGCGTACCAGTGCGTTGCGCCTGGCCATCCGCTGGGTGGCCATGGCCAATGACAGGGTGACGGTTGGCAACAGTCCCTCCGGGACGTTGGCGACGATGATGCCGATGGCAAACAGCAGGTTCTCCCAGGTCGGCAGACCGATGGCCTGACCGACCAGGAACAGCGTCACGCCCATGCCCGTGGCCAGGCTGGCGACGATGCGCGACAGGCGAGCGATCTCGCGTTGCAGCGGCGAGGACGTTTCTCCTGCGGTCTGTGTCAGATGGGCGATGCGGCCGAACTCGGTATGCATGCCGGTGGCGTATACCACGGCGCGCCCCTGCCCCGAAACGACCGAAGTGCCGGCGAGGAGAATGTTCTTGGCGTGCAGCGGCGACTCTTCAGCGCTCGGTTCGGTGTTGCGGGCCTGGGCCAGCGACTCGCCGGTGACCGTCGACAGGTTGACGCGCAAGCCGAAGGCATCGATGACGCGACAGTCGGCGGCAACGAAATCCCCTTCCTCAAGGAGCACGATGTCGCCCGGTACGAGTTCGCTGGCAAGAATCTCGACGATCTCGCCGTCACGCAGTGCCTTCACTTTTTGCGGCAGCAACTGGCGCAGTGCGGCGACTGCCCGCTCTGCCTTGTACTCCTGCCAGAACGAGAAGATGCCGTTGATGATGATCACCCCGACGATGGCCACGCCCAGACGCGCCATGCCCTGGCCGGGGTCGAAATGTTCGGCGACGAACGCCAGCGTGGCACCAATCCACAGGATGATCGCGAAGAAGTGGGTGAACTCCTGCGCGAAGCGCAGCAGCAGGTGCTCGTGCGTGACCTCCTCGATATGGTTGAGACCGTACTCGGCCAGACGGCGTGCCGCTTCGCTGGAATGGATGCCGGCCGCCGAGGTGTTCAGGCTGGCCAGCGCCTGTTCGATGCCAAGAGAATGAATACGCAATTCGGGACGGTCCTTTCAATCCACGCCAGCGTCAGGGGAGCCTGCCCGGTTCGCTCAACGTGTTCCGGCGTTGCGCCAGCCGACAATCTACACCCTGGCCCGGCACCCTGCCAACAGGACGCGGTTTTGCCTGCGCACCGGGAGGTCCATTCCCTCGTGCAGCCTACGCTGTCGGTGGCCGCTTCCTGCGCCAGACAGGGAGCAGGGCAGCGAGTTTGTCGCGATGCGACAGACGCTCGTCGGAGAGCGCTTCGAGGAAGTCCGAGAGTGGTTTCGACTTGACGACGGCAAAACCCGTGAGCAGCATCGACGGGATGGCCACCAGGGCGAAGAAGAGGATCCGGTCGACCAGCTCATCGTTGGCGGCGTCGATCAGATTGATCCCGAGGAAGCCGGTGGTGATCGTCGCCACCAGACCGGCAGTGGTCACCACGGTGAGCCGGACGACCGTATTGGCCTGTCGGCGCAGGCTGTCGCTGTCGAGGTACTGGCTCATGTCCTGGATCTCCTCGCGTAGCTCGGTGTAGAGACTTTCCGTGCCGAGATGGTCGCCGGTAATCTTGAACAGGGCGCGCGCCTGCATCTGGTCCGAGACCTCGTGGAACCAGTAGCGATGGCTGAAGCGCAGGAAGACCTCGAGGATCTGCCGGATCGCGCGCTTGAACTGTTTGACCGATTCGGCGTGGCCGATCTCGAGCTGGTTGAGCGCGGCGACCAGTCGATCCGAGAGCATCAGCAGCGCTGCCTTGTGGAAGTGGGGAATCAGAAAGAGCAGGAAGAACTGGTGGCGAAACTGGCCGAGGAGGCCGTTTTCCAGACCGGTGAAATAGGCTTCGCGTGCGCTGCCGACCATCACGAATGCGTGCCCGCAGGACATCAGCCGGGTTCCCGGTGGCTCGGCTTGCGGATGCCAGTAGCGGTCATAGCAATAGCGCGATTCGAAGCCCTCGAGGTGCTGGTCGGAGTAGGGCAGCGAGCCGGGCTTGCCCGGGCCGGCAACCAGCACCAGGCGGGCAAAGTCGCCGCGCGTCAGGGCGCGGGGATCGTCCACGGCCAGGTAGGCGAGCAGGGGCATGCGGTGATACTCGATCTGTCGGTAGCGCACCAGGCCCATCTCGCCCGAGTGGTGCTGCACCAGCGGGCGGAGCAGGAATTCCCAGTGCGCAGAGATGCACGGCGCCCGGCAGCGAGAAACGAAAGACAGGTATTTGCTGCGTTTCTCGTAGTCGGAAACGGACAGCACCTGGCCATCTGGCCCGATCCACTCCGCAAGCTTGAGGCAGTGGCCGCCACTGCCATCCTCGTCCCAGTACGGCGGGTACGCGCGGCCAAAGCGGTACAGCGTGTCCTGTACCTGTCGTAGATCGAGGTCATCGGCCGCAATCTCGACAACCAGGATGACGACATCGATGTCGTAGAAGAAGTAGAGATCGAGATGCACGATGTCGAAGTCGATCGGCTGATCGCTCTCCTTGAAGGTCATGCGCACTTTTGCCACGTCGTGGCGACGGAAGACGCGGATCGGCGATTCGCCAGCGTGTGACGAGGCCTCTTCCTGGCCACCGCCCTCGCCGTACAGAAAACGCTGAACATAGGGCAGGAAGGTGACGAATTCGCTGTAATGGCGCTCGTGGAATTGCTCCGGGTCGCCGCAGAATTCGTCCGCAAGTTCGCGCCACGGGTTGTCGTCCGATACCTGCTCCAGCAACTGGTTGTGGTTTTGCAACGGGCCGCCGTCGGGCAGGGGCATCAATTGCAGCGGCCACAGCAGGATCTGGCGGAAATGCCTGACTCGCAGCTTGGCAGGGTTCGTTGTGATTTCCATGGGCATTTCCGGAATCAGATGAACCTGCCGGATTCCGGCTTGCGCTGGAATGACGGCAGGGATTGCAGTCAGCAAGGAAAAATGTACAGCCTCCCAGGCTTCAACCAGCGATTTCTGCCAATAGCCTGGCGATCATGCGCTCGGCCTGATGCAGATAGCCGCTGCCAAACAGATTCAGGTGGTTCAGTACATGGTAGAGGTTGTAGAGCGTCTTGCGCTGTTCGAAACCCTCGTCGAGTGGCCAGGCTTCGCGGTAGGCGGCGTAGAAGCTGTCCGGAAAGCCTCCGAACAGCTCGCTCATCGCCAGGTCAGTCTCGCGGTCGCCGAAATAGACTGCCGGATCGAATAATGCCAGCGTGCCCGACGCGTCAGTGGCGGCGTTGCCATGCCAGAGATCCCCATGCAGCAGACTCGGCTGCGGCTGATGATCGACGAACAGCGCCGCCAGTTTCTCGCTCAGGCGTTCGCCACTGCGGATCAGTTTGTCGTGCTGCGCGTGTCGCTTTGCTCGTTCGAGCTGCGGCAGCAGACGCTGGCGGGCAAAGAAGAAAGGCCAGTTGCGATGCTGGGCATTCGACTGTGGCGTACTGCCGATGAAATTGTCACGGTGCCAGCCATGTTGTGCGCCCTGGATGCGGTGCATGGTCGCCAGTGCATGCCCGGCTGCGCTACCCTGTGTTCGGTCGCGCAAGGCTTGCAGAGGCAGGTATTCGAGCACCAGGTAGGCCTGCCGGGCAGCGACGCCGTGCCCGAAAACACGTGGTACCCGCACTGCCGGACAGCCGGCCAGCGCGCTCAGGCCGTCGGCTTCCGCGGCGAACATCTCGGCCAGGCCGGCGTCGTTCAGTTTGACGAAATAGCGCTGCCTGGCGCTCTCGACCAGGAGCGCGCGCGAGATCGAGCCGCCGCCGATGTCGCTGACCGAGTCGAAGCCCGGCGGCGATCCGCTGGCGCTGCCGATCACCTCGCTCAAGGCTTTTTGCAGTGCGCTATCCAGATGGCAATAAAGCGGACCCATGGTCATATCCTCAATGTCGATGCCGAGCCTGAAAGCGAAGCCCGGCATCAACGGACACGCAAGTGGCCGAGCGACTGGTCGAGGTGCGCTGCCAGGTCACGCAGGGCCTGTGCCGACTGCGCCGTGCCCTGGGATGCCGAGTGGCTGGCTTCAGCCATCTGGGCGATCTGCTCGACCCCCTGGGAAATCGTCTGACTGGCGAGGCTCTGTTCCCTGATGGCGTCCGAAATGCTGCCGACCGTTGTGATGACCTCGTTGGTGCGGCCTTCAATTTCACCGATCGCCTGACCCGCCCGGTCGGCCAGAACGCTGCCCTGCTCGACCTGGGCGACGCCGTCTTCCATCTGGTGGACAGCCGCCTTGGCGCCGTCCTGAATGTGGCCGATCATCTCGCTGATCGAGTGCGTGGACGTCGCCGTCCTTTCGGCGAGCTTGCGCACTTCGTCGGCAACGACCGCAAAGCCGCGTCCCTGTTCCCCCGCCCGTGCCGCCTCGATGGCGGCGTTGAGGGCGAGCAGATTGGTCTGATCAGCGATCTCGCGGATCACCTGAACGACCGCCGAAATGTCCTGCGAGCGGCGTCCGAGTTCGCTCACCGTTGTCGACGCCTGGCGAACGAAACCGGTGATCTGGTTCATCGCCCCCACCGCCTGGTGAATCACCTCGGCGCCCTGGCTCGCGGCCTGCCCGGAAGAGATCGATAGCCCTTGCGCAGCGTGTGCGTGCTCGGCCACCCGATCAATGCTGACGCTCATTTCCTCGACCGAAGCGGCCATTCCGGTCGCCGCATCGCGCTGCACCTGCGCGCTGCTGCTGACCTGTTCGGCTGCAGTCACCAGTGCGAGCGACTGTTCGAGGATCGTTGCCGAGGCCTGGCGGACGCTGCCGACCGTCGTTTGCAGATTCTCCGCCATCTTGCCGATGGCCTGCTTCAGATGGCCGACCTCGTCGGTACTGTCGCCCGTCAGCCTGCCTGTCAGGTCGCCGGCAGCAATCCGGTCGGCTGCGAGGGAGATTTCGTGCAGCGGCCGTGTGATCCATCGCCGAGTCACCACGAAGCCGCTGAGCAGGGTGGCGACGATGATCACCAGCGCCATCCAGGCGAGGTTACGGACGACGATGTCGGCGCCGCCACTGATTTCTTCGACGTAGCTGGTGGAAACGACGACCCAGTCCCAGGCCGGAAAGTGATCAAAAACCGCAACCTTTTCGCGCGCGCTGGTCTCGCCGGGATTTGCCCACTCGTAGCGGATGCTTCCGGACTTCTTGTCGACCATCTCGCGAATGAACTCGAAACCCCGACTGTCCTTGGCGGCCAGCAGGTTGGCCCCTTCCTTGGCCGGGTGGAGGGTCGCGACACCTTTCTGCTTGCCGGCGTCGAGCGCGCCGACATACCCCGTGCTGCCGACCTTGATCGCCAGGATGCTCTTCTTCAAAACCTGCAGCCCTTCGGTAAATTCCAGTCCGACGAAAAAGGCACCGATCACCTTGCCCGAGGCGTCGCGAACCGGGACATAGTGGGTCATGAAATCCCTGCCGAATAGCGTGGCCTTGCCGGTATAGGGCTGGCCGGCAAGCAAGGGCTGGCGCGCAGGATGGTCAGTGCCCAGCAGGGTTCCCGTCGCCCGCGCGCCATCTTCCTTCTTCAATGAAGTGGCGGTGCGCAGGAAATCGTTCCCCTGGCGAATGAATATCGTCGCCACGGTTCCGGCCTTTGCCGTGAAGGTGTCGGTGAGGTCGAGGCGGTCGTCGATTCGCGTTCCGCCGTGTAGCAGTTGCGGCGCTGCGCCGGCCTCGACCAGTTCAAACGGCTTGTCGAAGCTGCCCGAGAACACCCGGCCGCTGCGCTCGATGTCGTGACGCAGGCCCTGGTCGTAAGTCTCGAACATCGACACGGCCAGGCGATTGATCTGTTTGAGGTCGTCGAGTGCCTTGTAGGTCAGTTGTTCGCGCAGATACGAGGCGGTCCATCCTGTGGCGGCGAGAATGATCGCCAGCATGACCAGACCCTGCACCAGATTCAGTTTCAGAGCAATGGCAAGATCACGGAAGCGATGCGGCATGGGAATTTCCTTTCCTTGTTCATGGCGATGAGGGCCCTATTGGTTCAGTAACGGCAGCCGGGAGCAGATCCTTGAGTTGAAAAGATCGGGTTATGCTGTGCTCATCCGACCTGCGGTTTGCACGGTCACTTGAGCAACACCGGGATCTGGCCCGCCGGGAGCGGACGGCTCAAGTGGTAGCCCTGAATTTCATCACATTGATTGGCGCGCAGGAAGGCCTTTTGCGCTTCGCTTTCGACGCCCTCGGCGATCACGGTCAGCGACATGCTGTGCGCCATGGCGATGATCGCCAGCGTGATCGAAGCGTCATCCTTGCCGACGACCAGGTCGTGCACAAAGGACTTGTCGATTTTCAACTGGTCGATCGGGAATTGCTTCAGATAATTGAGTGAAGAATAACCGGTGCCGAAATCGTCGATCGACAAGCGGACGCCGATGGCCTTGAGCGCATGCATGGTCGTGATGCTGCCCTGTACGTCCTTCATCAGCAGGCTCTCGGTGATTTCAAGATCGAGATAGCAGGGTTCCAGACCGGTTTCCCGCAGGATTTCCGCGATCATGCTCACCATCCCGGGACGCAGGAACTGGCGGGGCGACAGGTTTACCGCCATGCGCAGCGTCGGCCGGAGGTTCTGCTGCCAGGCTTTCGCCTGCCGGCAGGCGGTTCTGAGCACCCACTCACCAATACTTTCGATCAACCCGGTTTCCTCCGCCAGGGGAACGAAGTCGAGCGGCGAGATCAGCCCGCGCCGGGGATGCCGCCAGCGCAACAGGGCTTCGACGCCGATGATGCGGCCCTGACGCAGGTCCATCTGCGGCTGGTAATGGATTTCCAGTTCCTGACGCGCCAGGGCATGGCGCAGATCCTGTTCCATGTTCAGCCGTTCCAGGCTGCGCAGATGCATGTCGTGGGCGTAGAACTGGATGTTGTTGCGACCCCTCTCCTTGGCGCGATACATCGCCGTGTCGGCGTTTCGCAGCAGGGTCTCGACATCGCCGCCATCCTTGGGGAACAGGCAGATGCCGATGCTCGCAGTGACCACACATTCATTGTTGCCGATCTGAAACGGCGTTTCGAGCATCCTCAACAGCTTGTGGGCGAAGTCAACGACCCGGTCTTCCTGACGCAAGTCCTCCAGCATGCAGATGAATTCATCACCGCCGACGCGAACAATGGTGTCGTCCTTGCGGCCACAGAGCAGCAGCCGGTCGGCGACGGCCCGCAGCAGGGCATCGCCGGCGCTGTGACCCAACCCCTCGTTGATCTTCTTGAACTGATCCAGATCGACGAACAACAGCGCCAGGCTCTGACCGCTCCGGCGCGCGCGTGCGATGGCATGCTTGAGGCGGTCGCGCAGCAGGTCGAGGTTGGGCAGATGGGTCAGCGCGTCATGGTTGGCCTGATACCGCATCTGCTCGGTCAAGCGGCGGGTTTCGGTGATGTTGCTGAAGGCGATGACGACTCCGGTGATTCGCATCTGCGGGTCGTGGATCGGCGCTGCCGAAGCCCGGATGGCGTATTCCTCGCCGGCCTGGTTGCGCAGGATGGAGGGCTCGGGCAGTCTGACCAGGGCGCCTGCTTCGAGGCATAGGGCGACCAGATTCACCGCGCGGTAGCGCTCGTGTTCGTCGGCGACCTGGAACATGCTGCCCAGTTCCTGTCCGCGCAAAGTGCCTGGTGCCGCGCCGAGCAGGCTTTCGGCGACCGGATTCAGGTACTGCACGGCCCCATTGGCGTCGGTGGTGATCACGGCATCGCCGATCGAGTGCAGAGCGACCTGGGCACGTTTCTCCTGCTCGAACAGAGAACGGATGAGCAGGCGCAGGCGTTGCCAGCTCCACAAGGGACAGCCCAGCCCCTGCACGAGCAGTGTTGCCCCCGGCGGGAACCAGAGCTGTCTGGCATAGAGCAGGGCGAAGCTGCTGATGAGGGTCAGCAGCAGCGACAAAACCGCCACTGGCAAGGTCCAGCGTGCCGGGCAAGTGCTATGGAGCAGCATCGGGAAGAACACCAGCACCCCGGTCAGCAGTAGCGTCCAGTGGTCGGGCAAAGGCTGGATGGTCAAGCCTTGCCGCAGCGCGTCGAGAACGTTGGCGTTGTATTCGACGCCCGGCATCAGCCGCGAGTAAGCGGAAACCGGTGTGGGCAGTGCATCGGCCATGCCGCTGGCCGTCGCACCGACCAGCACAAACTTGCCCCGGAAGGTTGCCGGCGGATAATCCCCGCGCAGAACGTCGCGGTAGGAAAAATGCCGAAAACGCCCTGGCGGACCAACAAACGGAATCAGGATGCGATAATCGCGGTGCCAGGCGTCGGGTGATGGTGGAGCGGTGTGTGGGGCGCGCTCGCCGGGTAACGCCCGCTCGGCAGCGGGGTCGCTCAGTTCAAGCATGGCCAAAGCCAGCGTTGGCCAGCGGGACGATCCGAGGCCGGCCTTGAGGAACACGCTGCGGGCAATGCCGTCGAGGTCGAGTTCGACATCGACGTGGCCGATGCCGGCAGCCGCTGCCTGCAGCAGAGGGATCGGCAGGGTCTCCCGCAACTCCTCACCGAGGCGGTGCTGTTCATTGAGAACCGGCAGGACGACGCGGCCGTTGGCCGCGAGGGCAGTGGCCAGTTCTGCGTCGGCGCCGGGATCGCTGGTCTCGGGTTCGGCGAAGACGATATCCAGACCGATTACCCTCGCCTCGGCCGCCGTTAACTGACGGGTCAGTTGCGCATGGATACGCCGTGACCACGGCCAGCGTCCGATTTCCCGCAGGCTTTGCTCGTCAATGGCCACGATCACAATGTCGTCGGCCGGTGCGCGCGACCACGCCATCCGGTTCCAGTCGTAGAGGAACAGGTTCCAGCGATGCAGTAGGTTGCTTTCGCTCAGCAGCAGCGCGGCAACCGTCAATAACAGCGAGACAAGAATCCGTTTCGACCAGTCAGAACTGGCCTTGAAGGTTGCAATCACGACACCTGGATCAAAAGATCAACACCAGCGCAAGCAGGACCACCAGTGCCGCCGGCCAGTAGTTGCGCGCGGGAAGCTCGATCCGCTGCACCGGACCATACGGTCCCACGTAACCGTCGGCCTCGATGGTGCGTACGCGCAGGTAATAGACGCCGGAATCCGGGCGAGGCAAGTTCACCTGCGCTTCGGATACCCGGGATTCCAGCTCGAGATCGGCAAAATCGGTATCCCTGGCCAGTTGAAAGTCGTACTGCAGACCGGGCGCAACCGTGCCCCAGCGGAAGGTCAGGCGGTCGGCAGCCAGTTCGGGGGGCTGCATCTGCGCTGCGGCCTGCAGCCGGAACGCTTGCGGGTCGCTGAACGGACCCTCTCGCCCGGTCGAGTCGCGGACAGCGACCCGCCAGAAGTACTGCCCGGGTTCAAGCGACTGCTCGACGGTCAGGCGCGATTGGCGATGATCGTCCTGCTTGAGCAGCGGGGTCAGGAAGCGTTCGTCGTTGGCCAGCTGAAAGAGGTAGCTGGCCGCGCCCTGCGGTTCCGACCACTCGAAGAGCAGCGGTTTGTCGACCACGCCGCTCTGGTGGGGTGGTCGGACGAGGAGCGGTGGTTCGGGGCGGGCATGCAGACGGAAACGGTGTTCGGCGTCGTTTCCTTCAAGACCCCTGGCGTCGATGCCGCGAATCCGGAGGACGTAATTCCCATCCGGAAGGTCCGGCCCGCGTATGACCGAAGTCGACGAGACGGCGTCGAACACGAGGAGGTCGAATCGTTCATTGGGCGCGACCTGTGCGCGATATGCCGCCGCCTCCGGGACGGCCGGGAAACTCCAGCGGATCGGTACGCGCGAGACCAGCGCTGGCAACTCGCCGAGCGTCGGTGGTGGCAGCAGCGCCACCGGCACGAGCGGCGGCTTGCCGGTCTCGGTCAGGGTGCCGAAGCCTTTCGGGATCGATCGGATTTTTCGGCCACCCTGCAACTCGACTCTTCCTTCAAGCACTTCCAGTCGCGAGGTCGCCGTCACAGAGTCCATGCTGATCCGGTAGCGCGTACCGCGCACGGCCGAATGGGCGGCAGGGGTCCAGATTTCATAACGGTTGCCGGCGCCTGTCGTGCGCGGCGTGACCTCGCTGTCGGCGCGGCCTTTTTCCAGGCGGGCACGGGTATCGACGAACGGCGTCTGAACGCGTGCGTTCAGGATCGACAGTCGCAACTCGCTATCCGCCTGCAGCAACACCCGCGAGCCATCAGCGAATCTCAGGGTGACATTGCTGTCGGGTCCGGTACCCAGGATGTCGCCCTGATGCAGGAACAGTCCAGGATCGACGGCCACCCTTTTTCTGGTCGATGCGATCAGGGCCTGCACCTGCCCCTGTACCGCCAGGACCAGGGCCTTGGTCGGCAGGCGCTTGAGCCAGGCGACCGGAATGCGCAGCCGGGTCCCTGGGGAAAGATGTTCGGGATCGGTCACCCCGTTGAGTGCCTGCAGCTTTGGCCAGTAGTCCACGGCCGTCAGATAACGGGTCGAGACATTCCACAGATTGTCGCCAGGACGGACGGTATAGTGCCATTCCTGAGCCGGTGCGGCGGTTGCGAAGAGCAGCGCCAGAAACAGCAGGAGTGCGTGCATCGGTCGTCTGGCCAAACCGGGTTGCGTAGCTGTGTGCAGGAGGGTGTGCATTTTGCTCGATCCAACGGCGCTATCCAGGTGTGATCAATGTGGGGGTTCGCTTGCCGGCGATGGACTGTGCTGCGCAGCCGAACTTCCCTCTGTGCTTGTCCATCCATTGTAGTCGATGCGTACCCTACCGGCAGGATGCTCAAACGCAACAAGTGGTCTGCTCCAGTTGCTACCGGCCGAAGCGGAGCGGCCGGACGGGGCCCTGGCACGGCGCACGTTAAACATCGGCGATGAGATTGCTGCCGGCAGGCACAGGGGCCTTGCCGTATCCCGCAACGCCGTGGTCGGTGTGCCTTGCGCGGGGGTGGTCCGTTTACCCAGTCACACATCAGCCGGAATCCTCCCGGCCTCTGCGTGCTAGAATTTCCTCCCTATGGATATCCTGATCAACGGCGAAAGCCGCCACTTTTCTTCGCCGATGACGGTGGCCGAACTCGTGCTGACCTTGAACCACGCCGGCAAACGCATCGCCGTCGAACGCAACGGTCAAATCGTCCCGCGCGGCCGGCATGGCGAAACGATGCTGGCCGATGGTGACCGGATCGAGATCGTCGTTGCCGTCGGTGGCGGCTGAGCCTCATTGACCTGCTCTCAAGCGAAAGACACATGCCATCTTCTCTACACAGCCTGACGGTCGCCGGCAGGAACTACCGCTCGCGCCTCCTCGTCGGTACCGGCAAGTACCGGGACTTCGCAGAAACTCGTGCCGCCATCGACGCTTCTGGCGCCGAGATTGTGACTGTTGCGATTCGCCGTACCAACATCGGTCAGAATCACGGCGAACCGAACCTGCTCGACGTGCTGCCACCGTCGCAATTCACGATCCTGCCGAATACCGCCGGCTGCTACACTGCGGCGGACGCGGTACGCACGCTGCGACTGGCGCGCGAGCTGCTCGAGGGGCATGCACTGTGCAAGCTGGAAGTGCTCGGTGATCCGGCCAGTCTGTTTCCGAACATGCCGGAAACGCTCAAGGCCGCCGAGATCCTGGTCAAGGAGGGCTTCGAGGTGATGGTCTACTGCGCCGACGACCCGATCCAGGCGAGAATGCTCGAAGAGATCGGTTGCGTGGCGGTGATGCCGCTGGCTTCGTTGATCGGCTCGGGGATGGGGATCGTCAATCCCTGGAACCTGCGCCTGATCATCGACAACGCCAGGGTGCCGGTGCTCGTCGATGCGGGCGTCGGCACCGCCTCGGATGCCGCGATTGCGATGGAACTCGGTTGCGACGGGGTGCTGATGAATACCGCCATCGCGCACGCCCGCGATCCGCTGCTGATGGCCAGCGCCATGAAAAAAGCCGTCGAGGCCGGGCGCGAGGCCTTTCTCGCCGGGCGGATGCCGCGCAAGTACTACTCGGCAGACCCCTCGTCACCAACGACCGGCCTGATCGGGTCCTAGGCATGACTGTGCAGGATTCCGTGCAGGCGGGCGCGGATGCGGCTGCGCGGGCCGGGCATATTCGCAGCTTCGTTCGCCGTCAGGGGCGGGTATCGAATGCCCAGCAACGCTATCATCAGGAGATGATGGCGAAGATCGGCGTTCCTTACGCGGCGGCACGCCTCGATCTCGATGCGCTGTTCGGACGCGTGGCACCTCGCATTCTCGAAATCGGTTTCGGCATGGGCGAGACTTCGGCAGCGATTGCCGCCCTGCATCCTGAAAACGACTATCTCGGCATCGAAGTCCACACGCCGGGTGTCGGCAGCCTGTGCAAACTGGTCGCCGAAAAATGCCTGCACAATCAGCGCATCGTTCAGCACGACGCTGTCGAAGTGCTGCGTGACATGCTTGTGCCGGGATCGCTCGCCGGGGCGCACATCTTTTTTCCCGATCCCTGGCCGAAGCTGCGCCACCACAAGCGGCGGCTGCTGCAAGCGCCGT
Organism: Candidatus Accumulibacter vicinus; assembly: GCF_000584955.1. NCBI lineage: Bacteria > Pseudomonadati > Pseudomonadota > Betaproteobacteria > Candidatus Accumulibacter > Candidatus Accumulibacter vicinus. The sequence continues at coordinate 122,603 of NZ_JDSS02000031.1, read as the reverse complement.
TTGTCGCGCTGCTCGCCAGCCGCCTGCAGCCGGGCGGCTATCTCCATTGCGCGACCGATTGGGAAAATTATGCGCAGCAGATGCTGGCCGTACTCTCGGCCGAAACGCTGCTGGAGAATACCGCACTCGGCTACGCGCCGCGCCCGGAGCAGCGTCCGCAGACCAAGTTCGAGCAGCGCGGCCGGCGGCTCGGGCACGGCGTCTGGGACCTGGTATTTCGCCGCCGGCGGGATTCACTCCAGCCGGAAGATGACCGGCAGAATGAACTCGCGTGAGTTCGCCCAGCCAATACGCCCCATCGCGTAGGCCGCTTTCACCGCCGCCTGGTCGAGGAGGGCATGGCCACTGCTGGCGGCAATGACGACGTCGCTGATGCTGCCGTCGTCGGCGATCGTCAGCAGCAGGCGCACTTCGCCTTCGAGGCCGCGGGCGATGGCTGCGGGCGGGTAGTAGAGGTGCTGCGACAATTTGCGCTGTGCGGCCTCGATCTGGCGCCTCGCCACCACTCTGGCGGTTGGCGGCAGCGTACGAACAGCCGGCGGGGCAGGGGGTCCAGCTTTGACCAGGGCCGGGTCATCGGTGAGCGTATTTTTCAGCAGCGGCTCGTTGTTACGCGCAGGGTGCGGCGCTGGCGGCTGCAGGGATGCCTCGATTGGCGGCGGTGCCGGCGGCAGGCCGAGTTTGCGGGCATCCCAAAACAGCACCCCGGCGTGCAGGGCGAGCGAGAGGGCGATGGCAAAGGGCAGGCAAGGCAGCATGGGTCTGACATTGTGAAGCAAATCCGTGCGGCAGGCACGGGCGTAGGGCTCTGCAAGGGTGTTCTGTCGAGCCGGAATGGAGAATGTGTGTGAAGCCTTTGATCAAGCCACTGGGTCGCTGGGCCTGGCTCCTGTGCTGCCTGCTGGCAGCGTCGGCGTCAGCCGAGGCATCGGTACCCGATCCCATCACTTTTGAATATGCCGTCGAGCGGGGTGATCTGCGCACCGTCAAACGCTGGCTCGACGAGGGACTGAATCCGGAGTACCAGGCAGCGCACATTGGGACGGGCCTGATGGTCGCTGCCTGGTATGGCCAGATCGACATGATGGCACTGTTCGTCGAACGCGGTGCCGATTTGCGGCAGACCAATCGCCATGGCGAACAAGCGCTGCAACTGGCGGCCTGGGGTGGGCATCAGGCGGCCGTCAAATGGCTGCTCGATCGCGGTGCGCCGCTCGACCGTATCGGCAACCAGTGGGGAGCACTGCACTACGCAGTCTTCAATGGCCACGAAAAGGTGGTCAATGATCTGCTGGCGCGTGGTGCCAATGTCAATGCGCGCGCACCGAACGGGGCTACGCCGTTAATGATGGCGGCTCGTGAAGGCCACGAGAATCTGGCGCGCGGTTTGCTCGAAGCGGGCGCCAATCCGAAACTCCAGAGCGATTGGGGTGATTCGGCAGTGACCATGGCCATGCGCTACGACCACCTGCGGCTGGCGAAAATGATTTCGTCGCCAGAGGAATTCGCAATTGCCGTCAAGACACCGAAGGAGAGTTTTGGCGAAGCGACGCGCTCGGCTGCGGTCACGCCGACAATCGACGCGATTCTCAAGGAGATTCGTCTTGCTGAAGCCGAAGGACGGCCGAGCGAGGAACTGCACAAGAAACTGCGCGCGGCGGTCAATGAATTGCGGGTCAGTTCGGTCCCGCTGGCACAGCGGCCCATGCCACGCCCCTATGTGCCGCGCTCGATGGTGATCACTGCTCGCCGCGCGCAGCCTGGTGCCGAGCGCGCGCAGTTGGTGGTCACCCCGCGTCGGCCAGGAAACTCACCAGCAGGCGATTGAGAAAGCGCCGGCCGTGCTCGCTCGGGGCGATACGCTGCCGTCGACGTTCGATCAGTCCTTCCTGCTCGGCCTGTCGCAGCTTGCCCTCGATGCTGAGCAGCGACAGCGCGGTTCGCGACTCGAAGAGCGGTGCGTCGAAACCCTGTATCAGGCGTAGCGCGTTGAGCATGAACTCGAACGGCAAATCCGCGGCAGCGACGGCAAACTCTTCCTGCACCGGCATCCCGGCTGCAACCTGGGCCAGATACTGCTCCGGTCCTTTCCAGCGCATCTGGCGCAGAACGCGATCGTGCAGCGTCAGCTTGCCATGCGCGCCGGCACCAATTCCCAGATAGTCGCCGAAATGCCAGTAGTTGAGGTTGTGCTGGCACTGCCGGCCAGGTCTTGCGAAGGCCGAGGTTTCGTAGTGCAGGTAGCCGGCGGCTGCCAGCCTGGCTTCGATGGCGTCCTGCATGTCGGCACACAGGTCGTCTTCGGGCAGTGCCGGTGGTCTGGCCGCGAAAGCAGTATTCGCTTCGATGGTCAGTTGATAGCAGGACAGATGCGGTGGTGAGAACGCCAGTGCCGCGTCGAGGTCGGCGAGCGCCTCGGCCAGCGTCTGCCCGGGCAGACCGTACATCAGGTCGAGATTGAAATTGTCGAAATGGCTGGCGGCGATCGTGATCGCGCGCCGCGCTTCGTGATCGTCGTGGATGCGGCCGAGCGCCTTGAGATGCTGTGGGTTGAAGCTCTGAATGCCGAGCGACAGGCGGTTGATCCCGGCGTCGCGAAAGGCTGCGAAGCGCGCCGCTTCAACGGTTCCCGGATTGGCTTCGAGCGTGATCTCGGCACCCGGCAGGAAGGGCAGGCGGCTGCGCAGTGCGGCCAGGAGTTGATCGAGCCCTGCGCCCGAGAGCAGGCTGGGCGTCCCACCGCCAAAAAATACGCTGTCGATACGGCGTCCCCAGACCAGCGGCAGCGCCGACTCAAGGTCGGCAACCAGGGCCGCAAGGTAGTCGCTTTCGGGGATCGCTGCCGGCATTGTGGTGCTGGCCACTTGCAGCGAATGCGAGTTGAAATCGCAGTAGGGGCACTTCTGCACGCACCACGGGATATGGACGTAAAGCGAGAGTGGCGGCGGGCTGCGAAATCGCGGTTCGGATTCCTTTGTTGCCGCCAGGCGCGCCTGCGGCAGCAAAGGAATGACCCTGCGGCTTCGGCTGCCTGGCATCAGCGTGGATAGGACAGTTGCGCGCGCGCTTGCAGGCGCTCGACGAGGCGGGCGAGCGCCTGGCCACGATGCGAACGGCGGTTCTTCTCGGCGGCGTCGAGTTCCGCCGCGGTCCGGTCGAGTTCGCGGATATAGAACAGCGGATCGTAGCCAAAGCCATCGTCACCGCGTGCGGCCGAGAGAATTTCGCCGTGCCATTCCCCCTCGGCAATGATCGGTTGCGGATCGTCGGCGTGGCGAACAAAAACGATCAACGAAACGAAGTGAGCCATGCGCTGAGTGTTGTCGCCGAGTTCGGAGAGCAGTTTTTGATTGTTGCGGGCATCAGACCTGGGTTCGCCAGCGTAGCGTGCGGACTGCACGCCGGGAGCGCCGCCAAAAGCGTCGACGCAGAGGCCCGAGTCGTCGGCCAGCGCCGGCAGGCCGGTCAGCCGTGACGCGTGGCGTGCCTTGGCCAGGGCATTCTCGACGAAGGTGCAATGCGGTTCTTCGGCCTCGGCAATGCCGAACTCGCCCTGGGGAATGAGCTGCCAATCCAGCGCTGCGAGAATCGCGTCGAGTTCCTTGAGTTTCTTGGGATTGTTTGAAGCCAGGACAAGTTTCATGAGTGCAGGGCCGCTTTCTGCTGCGCCAGCAGCTCACCGATACCGGCCGTAGCGAGGTCCAGCAATTCGTTCATCTGTATTCGCGTGAAGGGATCGCCTTCAGCGGTCCCCTGTACCTCGACGATGCCTTGCCGGCTGGTCATCACCACGTTCATGTCAGTGTCGCAGTTGGCGTCCTCGGCGTAGTCGAGATCGAGAATGGCTGCGCCCTGATAGAGCCCGACTGAAATCGCGGCGACCTGGTCAGACAGCGGGTTTGCGCCGATCTTGCCCTGACTCAACAGGTGCTCGCAGGCGTCGTTGAGCGCCAGCCAGGCGCCGGTGATCGCAGCGCAACGCGTGCCGCCGTCGGCCTGCAGGACATCGCAGTCGAGCGTGATCTGGCGTTCGCCGAGCATTTTCAAATCGGTCACCGCGCGCAGTGCGCGACCGATCAGGCGCTGGATTTCCTGGGTACGACCACTCTGCTTGCCCTTCGCCGCCTCCCGTCCAGTGCGTGTGTGTGTCGACCGCGGCAGCATGCCGTATTCGGCGGTGACCCAGCCCTGGCCACGACCGCGCAGAAAGGGTGGTACCGACTCTTCGACACTGGCCGTGCACAGGACACGGGTATCGCCGATTTCGATCAGTACCGAGCCTTCGGCGTGGCGAGTAAAGCGGCGCGTGATCCGCACCTGGCGCAACTGTGAGGCCAGGCGTTTGCTGGGGCGCATGCGGGTCCCTCCTATTTGGTGTACTTCTGGATGGTCGAGCGGATCTCTTCGATGGCGAGTTCGATCTCCTCTTCGGAGAGGTCGGTCTTGCCGCTCTGGTGGCGTCCGAATTCATCGATGATCTTGGTGACCGAGTCTTTCGGCATGGTCTTGGTGGAGATCAGGCCACTCGTACCGCTCCCGCCGCTGCTCTGATCGCTGTAACTGTCTCCCCAGCGCACGGCGATCATCGACAGGTTGTCGGCATGCGAACCGCCGCGGGCTTGCGCGTCGTTAAGCAGCAGCGGCACGGCATACGCCAGATCGGCGGTCTTCAGGGAGAGTGCCAGGGTGCCGGCGGGTAGCACACCCCATACGCCATCCGTGCACAATGCCAGGACATCTCCCGCTTCCAGGGTGGTCTTGCGGGAATACTCGATCTCCGGTTTTTGCTGGCCACCCAGACAGCCGTAGATTTTGTGTCGCTCGGGGTGCCCGGCCATCTGTTCCTCGCTGATCACTCCCTGATCGAACAATTGTCGAACACGCGAGTGATCTCTGGTCTGTGCCAACACCTTGCCGTTACGCAGCAGATATAGCCGTGAATCGCCCGAGTGCACCCAGTAGGCGATATTGTTCTGCACGATGCAGGCGACGCAGGTGGTACGCGGCGAGTCAACCAGATGATGCCTTTCGGCATAGTCGACGATGGCCCGGTGGGCGTTGATCATCCCTTTCTGCAGAAACAGGAAGGGGTCACGCATGCGTGGCCTGAATTCGCGCGTGAATGCCTCGGTCAGCGTCTGCACCGCGATCTGGGCGGCAACTTCACCATAGTAGTGACCGCCCATGCCATCGGCGACGACCATCAGCAAGGCTTCCCGTGAGTAGCAGTAAGCCAGCCGGTCTTCGTTGTTGGCGCGCATGCCGGTACGACTTTCCTGGTAGATGCTGAATTTCATAATCCCCTAGGTCTTCTTGAATTTTCCGACTACCTGCACCAGCCAGGAGTCCTTCTGCTGCGGGACTGGAGGTGGCGTGGCAGTGATGACCGGCTCGGTGAGCGCTTTCTGCAGCGCAAAGACGCTCTGCGGCCGGTACCGATGGTTCAGGCACAGACACCAGTCGATGGTTTCGAGCAATTGATCAGAGTATTGCCCTTCCCAGCGGACCATGGCGGGTACCATCCGATCCTTTTCGAGGCGGTTGTTGGCCGGTTGCGGTGTATTGCCGGAGATGCAGGCATACATCGAGGCGCCGACACTGTAAATGTCGCTCCATGGGCCGAGCAGGTCTCGCTGGCAGTAGTGTTCGGGAGAGGCGAAGCCGGGCGTATACATCGGCTTGAGCATCGGTGTGTCGGAAGCCAGCGTCTGGCGGGCCGCGCCGAAGTCGATCAGCACCGGGATGTGGCTGTTGCGCATGTAGATGTTCGACGGTTTGAGGTCGAGATGCAGCAGCCGGTGCGCATGCACCTCGCGCAGGCCGTTGAGCATCTTGGTGAACACATTGCGAATGAAGTTCTCGGTGACCCCGGCGCGGTTCTTCTGGATCAGCTCCTGCAGGGTATGGCCGCTTTCGTACTCCATCACCATGTAGACCGTATCGTTGGCCCGAAAAAAATTCAGCACGCGGATGACGTTAGGGTGGGAAAGCGCGGCCAGTGCCCGACCTTCCTCGAAAAAGCATTTCATGCCGTAGCGGAAAGCCGGCAGATGATCTTCACTGATGACCGGAGAGGTCTGCCCCTCACTGCGCAAAGCCAGCGTATTGGGCAGGTATTCCTTGATGGCGACGCGCTTCCCCTGTGCGTCGGTAGCTACGTAGACGATTGAAAAACCTCCCATCGACAGTTGATGCTCGATGGAATATTCATCGAGTTGGAAACCGGCGGGAAGGGGTTGGTTCGCTTGTTGCACCATCCGTGTCAGGGCTATCATTCACATTGTTTCCCATTGTCCGGTTTTTTGCGGTGAACTGTAAAGCCGGTTGCTCATTCAGGGTCGTTTACGTGTCAGGATTTCAATGATTTATAGCATGACCGGCTATGCTGCCAGAAAGCGCGCCGTCAGCGGCGGGGAATTGCACATCGAATTGAAAGGTGTCAATTCCCGCTACCTGGATTGCCAATTTCGGGTTTGTGACGAATTGCGCGTCGTCGAACCAGCGTTGCGGGAACTGATCGGCGCGCGCATCCGCCGCGGCAAACTCGAATGTCGGGTCAGCTTTGTTCCGGAAAGAGGGAGTGCGCAACAGCTTTGCCTGAATGCCGACCTGCTTGAACGCCTCAGGTCGTTCGACACCCAGATTCGCAGCATCCTGCCTCTGGCTGCTCCGCTGAGCGTGAGCGACATCCTGAACTGGCCAGCGATTTTCGGTGATGACAGCGTCGACGTCGAAACCGCGCTCCCGGCCTGTCTGACGTTGGCCGGCGAGGCCCTCGATGAGTTCACGGCGAGCCGGGCACGCGAAGGTGAAAAACTCGCGGCAGTGATTCTTGAAAAGGTTGGCCGCATGCGCGCCCTGGCGCGCGAAGTCGGGCCACGCATTCCGGTGGCGCAGGCGTCGTTCAACGAGAAGCTCAGGCAGCGCTTGCTGGACGCCATGCAATGGGTCGACGATGAACGAATCCGTCAGGAAGTCGCCGTTTTCGCTGCACGCATCGACGTCGCCGAGGAACTGGCACGCTTGTCGGCCCATCTCGATGAGGTCGAGCGGGTGCTCAAGGCCGGCGGTGCGAGCGGCAAACGCCTTGATTTCCTGATGCAGGAACTCAATCGCGAAGCCAATACGCTCGGTTCCAAATCACTCGTCACGGAAGTTTCGCAGACCGCGATCGAGTTCAAGCTGCTGATCGAACAGATGCGGGAACAGGTGCAGAACCTGGAATGAGCTGATTTTTGTGGTGACAGCGCGAGATGCAGTCCATCGAGGCCGTCACGCGCCAGGTCGACGACGAACCCGGCCTCGGCCAACCCTTGTCTCAGGTAATCCCCCGGTTTTGACATGGGCAATCTCGCAAGATTACAGAAATGTAATTTGGTGGTCAGCATGGCGTTAGGTCAGGTTGCGCAGAATTCGCTCATCGTCGAACAGGAGCGAATGCTGTGGAAACTCATACTCAAAATGCGAGCCGTCGTGTACTCCTGCCTCTCTCTTCGCAGCAGACATGAAAACCATCGTCTCCCGACCACTGAGGCTGGTGGCGGTTTGCACCACCGGGCTGCTCGTTGGTCTTTCCGTGCAGGCGGCAGAAACGCCGAAATCCGGACTGGCGACAGCCGTGGAACAGGCTTGGCGCTTGAATCCCCAAGCTGCGGGATGGGATGCCCGCGAGGCCGAAGCGCGTGCTGCGCAGGATGTCGCGGCCGGACTGACACCCGAGCCCGGCTCGGTCAGCATCGGTAGCCTGAATGACCGGCTCAATCGCAATCAGGGCAAGCAGGAATACGAGGTCGAACTGGCGGTGCCGCTGTGGCTGCCCGGCCAGAAAGCAGCGCGTGCAGCCGAGACGGCGAGCCGCGTCGAAGAAGCCGTTGCCAGACGAGCCGCCGTGCGTCTGGAGGTCGGCGGCGAATTGCGGGAGGCGTGGTGGACCTTGGCAGCGGCACGCAGTGCCAAGGTGTTGGCGGCACGGCGCCTGGAAACTGCCCGCGCCCTGGAAACCGATGTCATGCGTCGCTACAAGGTCGGCGAACTGTCCCGCATCGACGCTAATTTGGCGCAAACCGAAACCCATGTTGCCAATGCCGATCTGATCGAGGCGGAGGCAACCCTGCTCCAGGCTGAGCAGGCCGTGCAAACCCTTATCGGTTCTCCGGCCCCGAAGGATCTGGACGAAGAGTCGCCGACAATGCGACGACTGATCGATGACGTCGGCGATTCAGCCGCATTCCATCCCTTGCTGGCTGCTACCGCCGCCTCCGCGCGCAGCGCCCGAGCGCGTGTCCAGGTCGCGCATGAGTCGCGTCGCGCGGCGCCGGAGCTGACGCTGCGAGTCGTACGCGAGCGCGGCGACTTCGCCGAGTCCTATTCCAACAGCGTAGGCATCAAGCTCAAGATCCCGTTCTCGTCCGGTTCGCAAGTGCGTCGGGAAACATCGGCGGCACAGGCCGAGGCGAACCAGGCCGATGCCGACCTGCTGCGTACCCAGACCCGGGTCCGGCTCGACGCCGAGCGCGCGCAGCGCAATTTGCAGGCAGCGGAGCGCCAACTGGCCATGGCACAGGAGCGCCGCCAGCTTTCCGCCGAGAACCTGCGTCTCGCCGAGAAAGCCTTTTCGCTGGGCGAATTCGATCTGGCGACCTTGCTGCGCATTCGGGCCGCCGCCTTCGATGCCGATGCCTATTTTGACCGCCAGCGCGTGGCTCGCGCTGCCGCGATATCACGTTGGAACCAAGCCCTGGGAGTGTTGCCGTGAAGCATGTGAAGAAGTTTTTTCTTGTGACGCTCGTCGCTTTTTCTTTGCCCGTCTGGGCAGGTGGGGACAGTAGCGATGGGCACAGCCACGGGGCGCCAGTACCTCTCCCGGTCAGTCAGGGCGTCACCCCACGTGCCACCGCAGCGACCGAGGAATTCGAGGTTGTCGCCTCACTCGAAGGCAAGAAGCTGGTGGTGCATGTGGATCGTTTCGCCAGCAATGAACCAGTGATACAGGCCAGGGTAGAGATTGAGGGGGCGGGGCTGAAGGGCGTGGCCAGCGAAACCACACCCGGAACCTATGTGCTCGATGTTGCCACGCCCCTGCCGCCGGCCAAACATCCACTGACCATCAGCGTCGAGGCCGGCGACAGTGTCGATCTCCTGACCGCCACGCTGGACACCTCGGCTTCCGCGACCAATGAGGTGCATGCCCACGGCCGGAGCGAGTGGGTCGTCTGGGGGATTTCCGGAGCGCTGCTTCTGGTCACCGGAATATTGTTTGCCGCACGGCGCCACAAGCGCGCCAAGAAGGGATTTGATGATGCGCAAGATCGAATTGCATAGGCTGGTGGCCGCACTGGCATTGGGTATGGTCACGGGAACAGCCTTGGGGCACGGCGACGAAGATCACAGCCAGGACGCCAAGAAGAAGGCGCCTGCCGCCGTGTCGGCGGTAGGAACATCGGGTACA
>NZ_JDSS02000031.1:107197-112821 GCF_000584955.1 Candidatus Accumulibacter vicinus | reverse complement strand
TGGGGGGGGCTGCAGCGCTGCAGCGGCTGGCCGACGGCAGCCTGTTCGTGCCGAAGCCGGTGCAACGTCAGCTTGGTCTGCGCACCCAGCCGGTGCGCATCGCCGAACTGACGGCGACGGTTGAAATGAATGGCCAGGTCATTCCCGATCCGGAAACCAGCGGGCGGGTGCAGGCCATGTTCGCCGGCAGCGTGATTCCCGGCCCGAAAGGCATGCCGACAGCCGGAAGGAAGGTCGCCAAGGGCGAAGTCCTGGCCTACCTGCGCCCGATCAGTGGCGCCATCGAACGTGGCAACCAGAAAGCAAGTCTTGCCGAACTCGAAGCCCAGCTGGCCATCGCCGAGGGCAAGGTGAAACGTTTTGAGCAGCTTGAAGGCGCCGTGCCGCAAAAAGAGATTGACGCAGCGCGCATTGAACACACAGCGTTACAGCAGCGGCGGGCATATGTCCGGGCGAGCATCGACTCCGCCGAACAGCTCGTGGCACCGGCATCCGGCATCATCAGCGCCTCGCACCACTTGCTGGCCGGGCAGGTGGTCGATGCCAAGGAAGTGCTATTCGAGATCGTCGATCCCGCCCGCCTCGCCGTGGAGGCGCTGGCTTACGATGTCGGCATCGCCAAGACACTGCTTTCCGCCAGCGCCTTGGCAGATCAAACTGCGCTGGACCTCAAGTTTGTCGGTGGCGGCCAGCAACTGCGCGAGCAGGCCTTGCCCCTGCTGTTTCGCATCACCACCCCTAACGCGGCAGTGGCCGTTGGGCAGCCGGTCAAGGTGATCGTCCGTATCGACAAAGGTGTCAAGGGCGCGACCGTGCCCCGGGCGGCACTGACCAAAGTCGGCGCTGGCGAGACGGCGGTTTGGGTCCATACCGAGGCTGAGCGCTTTGTTGCCCGCCGGATTCGTCACCAGTCGCTCGATGCAGCCAACGTCGCCATCCTCGACGGCCTGCATGACGGCGACCGCGTGGTGACGATCGGCGCCGGCCTGCTCTCGCAAGTACGATGACATGTTCGACTACATTATTCATGCTGCCCTCAAGCAGCGGCTGATCGTTCTTGGCATCTCGCTGCTGCTGATCATCTATGGCGCGATCACGCTGCGACAGATGCCGGTCGACGTTTTCCCCGACCTTAACAAGCCGACCGTTACCCTGATGACCGAGGCTGGCGGCATGGCACCGGAGGAAGTCGAGCAACTGGTCACCTTCCCGGTTGAGTCGAGCATGAACGGCATGCCGGGCGTAACACGCATCCGCTCGGTGTCGGGCATCGGCCTGTCGATCATCTACGTCGAGTTCGAATGGGGTTCGGACATCTACCGTAACCGCCAGCAGATTGCCGAACGCCTGAATCTGGTGCGCGAAGCCCTGCCACCCGGTATCGTGCCGCAGCTCGGTCCGATCTCGTCGATCATGGGCGAGATTTTGCTGATCGCGCTACCGGCCGATCCCGACAAGATCAGTCCGATGGTCGTCCGCGAATATGCGGACTGGGTGGTACGCCCGCGCCTGTTGACCATTCCCGGCGTCGCCCAGGTCATCCCGATCGGCGGCGAAGTGCGGCAATACCGTATCGAAATCAAACCGGCGCAGCTTCAGGCGCTCGGCATCGAGCGGGAGAAGCTGGAAACTGCCCTGAAGGACTTCGGCGCCAACACCAGCGGCGGCTTTCTCGAAGCCCAGGGACGCGAATGGCTGATCCGTCAGATTGGTCGCAGTTCGCGGATCGAAGACTTGCAGAATCTTGTCGTGACGGTCAAGAACGGCCAGCCGATCCTGCTCAAGCAGGTGGCGGACGTGCAGCTCGCTCCGGCCATCAAGCGTGGCGACGGCAGTTACAAGGGCAAGCCGGCAGTGATCCTGTCGGTGCAGAAGCAGCCGGTTGCCGACAGCGTCAAGCTGACCCGCGAGGTCGAGAAAGCGATGGCCGAACTCGGCAAGAGCCTGCCCAAGGGCTTTGACGCGCCGTCCTTCCTGTTCAAGCAGGCCGACTTCATCGAGCATTCGGTAAACAACGTTGAAGAGGCATTGCGCGATGGCGCCATCCTGGTGGCTGTAATCCTCTTCATGTTCCTGCTCAACGTGCGTACCACGCTGATTTCGCTGATGGCGATTCCGGTGTCGCTACTGGCCACGGCGCTGGTCTTCCATTACTTCGGCCTGTCGATCAACACCATGACGCTGGGCGGTCTGGCCATCGCCATCGGCGAACTGGTGGATGACGCAGTCGTCGGCGTGGAGAACGTGTTGCGGCGCCTGAAGCTGAACCGAACCGCTGATTCCCCGCGCCCGGTGGCGGAAGTTATCGCCGCTGCCACGCTGGAAGTACGTTCCGCCATCGTCTATGCGACGGTAATCATCGTCCTGGTGTTCGTGCCCCTGTTCGTATTGCCGGGCATCGAGGGGCGGTTGTTCACCCCGCTCGGCATTGCCTACATCGTCTCGATTCTCGCCAGCATGATCGTTTCGGTGACGCTGACGCCGGTGATGGCCTATTACCTCCTGCCGCGGATGAAGCAGCTCCACGCTGGCGACAGCCCGCTGGTCATTTGGCTCAAGCGTTGGGATGCGAAGCTTCTTCACGGGTCATTCGGTCATGCGCGCAGCCTGCTGGCCGGGGCCGTCGCTCTGGTCATCATCGTCGCGGCAAGCGTTCCCTTCTTTCCGCGCTCCTTCCTGCCGCCGTTCAACGAAGGCACGCTGACGGTCAATGTCCTGCTCAATCCAGGAACCTCGCTCGCCGAATCCAGCAGCATCGCCACCCTGGCAGAGCAACTGGTGATGCAAGTGCCCGAGGTGACGCAGGTCGGACGCCGTACCGGCCGCGCCGAACTGGATGAGCATGCCGAAGGCGTGCACTACACCGAGATGGATGTGGATCTCAAGGCGTCCGAGCGTAACCGCGAGCAGATCATCGCTGACATCCGGCAGCGTCTTGCCAGCCTGCCAGCCGCCTCCAACGTCGGCCAGCCGATTTCGCATCGCCTTGATCACCTGCTTTCCGGCGTGCGCGCCCAGATCGCCCTGAAGATTTACGGCGACGATCTCGATACCCTGCGCGGACTGGCGGCCGAGATGCGCGATCGGTTGGCGCGGATCCCCGGGGTGACTGATCTACAGATCGAAAAGCAGGTTCTGATCCCGCAGATCAAGATTCGCCTCGACTACGAGCAGGCAGCACGCTACGGCGTGGCGCCCGGCAACCTGCTGCGCGGGTTGGAACAAATGATCGAGGGCGAGAAAATCACCCAGATCATCGAAGGCAACCGTCGCTTCGACCTGCTGGTGCGTTTGCCGGAGTCCGCGCGCGGGCCGCAGGCATTGGCTGATCTGCTGATCGAGACGCCGACCGGCTACGTGCCCTTGTCCAAGATCGCCAGCGTCGAGGAAAGCGACGGCCCCAATCAGGTCAGCCGCGAAAACTCGCGCCGGCGTATCGTACTCTCGGCCAACACCGACGGTCGCGACATGTCGAAGGTGATCGCCGATATCCGCGCCGAGCTGGCCGCCAAACCCTTGCCCGAGGGCTATTTCACCGCGCTCGAAGGTCAGTTCCAGGCGCAGGAGCAGGCGGCCAAGCTGATCACCTTGCTCGCGTTGGTGTCGCTGACGATGATCTTTATGGTGCTCTACAGCCGCTACCGCTCGATGGCGCTGACCTTGATCATCATGGGAAACATTCCGCTGGCGCTGATCGGCAGTGTGATCGCCCTGTGGATTTCCGGGCAGCCGCTGTCGGTGGCGGCGCTGGTCGGCTTCATCACGCTGACGGGCATCGCCACTCGCAACGGCATTCTCAAGATCAGCCATTACATCAACCTCTGCGCTCTCGAAGGCGAAACCTTCGGCCAGCACATGATCGTGCGCGGCTCGCTCGAACGCCTCACCCCGGTGCTGATGACTGCGCTGGTGGCCGCCTTCGCGCTCATGCCGCTGCTGCTCTCTGCCGACGCACCGGGCAAGGAAGTACTGCACCCGGTGGCGGTAGTGATCTTCGGCGGCCTGGTCAGCTCGACCTTGCTCGATACCCTGCTGACCCCGGTGATGTTCTGGCTGTGGGGGAAACGCCCCCTGGATAGTCTGCTGGCCAGCCAGGAAAAAGAAAGTTTCTGACCCGTTCCACCCACCAAGGAGAGTTCCATGAAGAAAGCCCTGTTCCTGATTGCCGCCGCCAGTGCATTTGGTTTGGCGAGCCCGACGTTACTTGCCCATACCGATGATGTCCTGGAAACCCAGAAAGCGCCCAACGGCGGCCAGTTGCGCATGGCCGGCGTCTATCACTACGAACTGGTGGTCGCCAAGAACAGCAAGGAAGCGAAGGACAACGCGGTCGTCGTGTATGTCACCGATCACGACGGTAAGAAAGTTGCGACCAGCGGCGCAAGCGGCACGGCAACCATCCTGGCCGGCAAGGCCAAGGCGACCGCGACACTTGCTCCTGACGGCGACAACCGGCTCAAGGGGATGGCCAAGTACCTGTCGGCGCCGGACATGAAAGTCGTCGTGTCGATCACTTTTCCGGGCAAAGCGGCCGAACAGGCGCGCTTTACCCCGCTGGCTGCCGCGAAGGATGGGCACACGGATCACAAGCATTGATGATGTGGTAAGCCACCCGCTCAGGCGACAGCGAGGTTCAGGGGGGCGCGCTCAACCCGGCTTTCGTCCGTACAGGCGCGCCAGTTCAGCAAGGCGCCTGGCGTGTGAATCCTCAACCTGCTGCCAGCTGAAGCGCCACTCCCAGGACCCCTCGCCGAGACCCGGCGCGTTCATGCGGTGCGTCGAATCGAGACCGAGCACGTCCTGCATGGGAATGACGCACAGCGAGGCGACCGAGGAACAGGCGAGGCGGATCAGTTGCCAGTGTATTTCTTCGCTGCTCTCGTCGCCGACACCCAGGTAGGCGCGCACATAGTCCTGCTCCGCGCGGCTCAGCGACTCCCACCAGCCGCGGCTGGTATCGTTGTCATGGGTGCCTGTATAGACCACCGTGTTGGCTTCGTAGTTGTGTGGCAGGTAGGGGTTCCTGGCGTCGCCGTCGAAGGCAAACTGCAGGATGCGCATGCCAGGCAGACCGATCGCCAGGCGCAGGGCATTGACTGCAGGGGTGATGATGCCGAGATCCTCGGCGATGATCCGCAGCCGGCCTTGCGCGTCGCTCAGCTCGCGGCGAATGGCGTTGAACACGGCTTCGCCCGGGCCGGGCTGCCAGATCCCGTGGACGGCTGTCTTGGCCGCGGCGGGAATTTCCCAGAATGACTCGAAACCGCGAAAATGGTCGATGCGCACGACGTCGCAGAGCTTCATCGTTTGCCGCATCCGCTCGACCCACCAGCGATAATCTTCAGCCGCGTGTGCCGACCAGCGGTACAGCGGGTTGCCCCAGCGCTGCCCGGTGGCGCTGAAGTAATCCGGGGGCACGCCGGCCACCACGCGTGGACGTCCTTTCTTGTCGAGGTCGAATAGCTGTGGATTCGCCCACACATCGGCACTGTGCGCGGCGACGAAGATCGGCAGGTCGCCGACAAGTTCGATGTGGCGAGCATTGGCGTGGCGCTTGAGCGCCGACCATTGCTCGAAAAAGCGCCACTGGCAGAACTTCCAGAAGTCGATTTCTTCGGCGTGCT
>NZ_JDSS02000031.1:85975-107172 GCF_000584955.1 Candidatus Accumulibacter vicinus | reverse complement strand
GCGGCGCAGGCCAATCCTGCCACATCCGGCCCTCACCGCCATGGGTGATGTCGAGCGCCATGAACAGCGCATAGTCGTCCAGCCAGTCGCGCGCAGCGTTACAGAAGCCTTCGAAAGCCAGGCGCTGACCAACGCTCTGGTGGCTGAAGAAGTGTTTGGCGGCGCGTCGCAGGTGGGCAATCCGGAAGCGCCGTACCGCGTCGTAATCGACTCGTCCTTCAGGAAAAGCGGGAACCGAATTGAGGCTGGTTGCGCTGAGCCAGCCGGCGTCGCGCAACTGGCACAGATCGATCAGCAGTTCATTGCCGGCAAAAGCTGAAGGGCTGATGTACGGCGAGTTGCCTGGGCCGACACTGCCGAGTGGCAGCACCTGCCACACTGACTGGCCGGCACCAACCAGCCAGTCGACGAAATGATACGCAGCCGAACCGAGGTCGCCCGAGCCATGCGGTCCGGGCAGCGAGGTGGGATGCAGGAGAATGCCGTTATGGCGGGGAAGTGAGGTGGTCATGCGAGTCCTTTGTCTCGACTGAGTTCAGGGGGAGGTCAGAAATCAATCCGTGCCTGCCTGGCGAAGGTTGATCACAGGGCGAGGAGCTTGCGGGTATGGCGCGCGATCATCAGCTCCTCGTTGGTCGGTACCACCCATGCCGATACCCTGCTGCCGGCGCTGCTGATGCGGGTGCTCCCCTGTTCATTCGCTGCCCGGTCGAGGTCGATGCCCAGCCATTGTGCCTGCTCACAGACGAGCTGCCGGATGCGGGCGCTGTTCTCGCCGATACCGGCGGTAAACACCAGGGCGTCGAGGCCGCCGAGCACCGCTGCGAGCGCGCCGAGTTCGCGCTTGATGCGGTAGATGAAGTGGTCGATCGCCAGGCCGGCGCGCGGTGCATCGCTGGCCAGCAACACCCGCATGTCGTTGCCGATGCCGGACAGACCGAGCAGGCCGGAGCGCTTGTAGAGCAGGTCTTCGATCTGTCTCGCCGAGAGGCCCTCCTGCTGCAGTAGGTAGAGGACGATCCCGGGGTCCATGTTGCCAGGTCGAGTACCCATCATCAGGCCGTCGAGTGCGGTGAAGCCCATCGAACTGCCGACACTGCGACCGTTGAGCAGCGCGCACATGCTCGCACCGCTGCCGAGATGCGCCACCACGACCCGCCCGCTGGCGATTTCAGGCGCGATCGTCGGCAGGGTTGCCGCAATGTATTCGTAAGACAAGCCATGAAAACCGTAACGCCGGATACCCCGCTCGTAGTATTCATAGGGCAGACCATACAACTGTCCGACCCTATCCTGTGTGCGGTGAAAGGCGGTATCGAAGCAGGCCACCTGTGGCAACTCCGGCTGCACGGCCTGCACCGCACGGATCGCGGCGAGATTGTGCGGCTGGTGCAAGGGCGCGAGCGGCACGAAAGCTGCGAGCGCGTCCATCGCCTCTGGCGTGATCAGGAGCGGTGCCGAATAATCCGGCCCACCATGCACCACGCGGTGGCCGACCCCGGCCAGAACCTGTCCCGCGAAGCGTGAACGCAGGAGCGTGGCGATTTCCTGCAGAGCCTCTTCATGGTTCGCGATTTCGCTGTTTGGCCAGCGCACATCGGCGATGCTCCGGCCACTGCCATCTTTCGCTTTCAGTCGCGGGGCCGTGCCGAGACCTTCCACCTGGCCGACTGCCCTGACGCGCATCTCACCCGTGTCCGGCAGCTCGAAGACCGAGAACTTCAGGCTTGACGAGCCGGCGTTGATGACCAGAATCACCTGTTCCATTTCAGCCTCCGCTCTTCGTCAAACCATCCACCATCGGCACGCTGGCCATCAGGCAGGCGATCGCGCAGGAGGCCAGCTTGGTCCGCCTGTTGTCGGCACGGCTGGTCAGGATGATCGGCACACGCGCGCCGAGAACGATGCCGGCGCCGTCGGCATGACTCATGAAGGTGAGTTGCTTGGCGAGGATGTTGCCGGCCGCGAGATCGGGGACGACCAGGATGTCCGGATCGCCGGCCACCGGGGAGTCGATTTTCTTTATCCGCGCAGCTTCCTTGCTGATGGCGTTGTCGAGTGCCAGCGGGCCATCGAGAATGGCGCCCGAG
Source organism: Candidatus Accumulibacter vicinus (assembly GCF_000584955.1). Taxonomy (NCBI): domain Bacteria; kingdom Pseudomonadati; phylum Pseudomonadota; class Betaproteobacteria; genus Candidatus Accumulibacter; species Candidatus Accumulibacter vicinus. The sequence goes on along the minus strand of NZ_JDSS02000031.1, from coordinate 105,082 downwards.
ATCTGGCCGCGGTCGGCCATCTTGCACAGCGAGGCCGCGTCGGTGGTGCACGCCATCCGGGAATTGATCGTTTCGACCGCGCAGATGATCGCCACCTTGGGGCGGGCGACGCAGAGGACATGCGCCAGATCGATCGCGTTCTGGCAGATGTCGCGCTTGGTGTCGAGATCGGGAGAAATGTTGATCGCCGCATCGGTGACGATCAATGGCTTGTGGTAGGTCGGCACGTCCATCAGGAAGGCGTGCGTGATGCGCCGTTCGGTACGCAGGCCGGTTTCCCGGCTGACCACTTCAGCCATCAGTTCGTCGGTATGCAGGCTGCCTTTCATCAATGCTGCGGCCTGTCCGAGGCGGACCAGTTCAACGGCACGGAAGGCCGCAGCATGGCTGTGCGGCACGTCTTCGAGGCGGAGGCCGGCGAGGTCGAAACCCTGTTGTTCGGCAAGCGTACGGATGCGCGCCAGCGGACCCACCAGGATGGCTTCGATCAGGCCCTCGCGGGCGGCCTCGAGGGCGGCGCCAAGAGAAGATTCGTCGCAGGGATGCACCACCGCGACGGCCACCGGCGGCAGTTGCCGACAGCGCCCGACAAAATTCTCCAGGTTATCATGGCTCTGGATCGATACCTGCGCAGCGTCCGGACGCTCCATGGTGATTCTCACCTTGGGCGCGATGACGCGGGCAGTACCGGTCATCACCGTCTCGCCGCGGGCATTGACGCAGCGGCAGTCAAAAGTGACGCGACGGGTTTCGGCATGCTTCTCACGCACCGTGATGCTCAGCGTGATCTGTTCGCCGATGGTGACCGGCGCGTGGAACTCGAGATCCTGCCCGGCGTACACTGTGCCCGGGCCGGGGAGCTGATTACCGAGCAGTCCGGAGACCTGGGCGCCCAGCCACATGCTGTGCGCGCTCAGATCGCCGGGGCCGAGCTGTTTGTCCAGTTCGGAGTCGAGGTGGGTCGGACTGACCTCGCCTGAAACTGCAGCGAAAAGCTGCACGTCCTGCAAGGTCAGCGTATGGCGGATACTCGCCGTATCGCCGACCAGGATGTCGTCGAAACAGCGGTTCTGGAGGATTTCCGGGCTCATCTGTGTGCTCTTTGCGCTGGAGGGTGGAGGCGAGAGGGGCGAGCCGATTCGGGTTTTGGAGTAGGCACAGTGTGCAGCCCGCGGCCCGCCCTGATAAGGTTCAAATCTGGTGTGCGTTGCGAGTGCGCTACCGCACGATTAACCCATGATGTTGTAACCGCCGTCCATATAGAGAACCTCGCCGGTGACGATCGAGGCAAAATCACACGCCAGTGCGGCCGTCGCCAGGCCCACCTGATCGGGGGTAACCAGTTTCCCGGTCGGCGCCTTTTCCTTGGTCTTGGCCAGGAGTTCGTCGAAGCGATCGATTCCTGATGCGGCCCGGGTCATGACCGGTCCCGGCGAGATGACGTTGACGCGGATGCCTTTCGGCCCCAACTCCGCAGCCAGGTAGCGGGCAGCCGACTCCAGCGCTGCCTTCGCTGGCCCCATGATCCCGTAGTGCGGGACGACCTTCTCGCCACCGAAGTAACTCATCGTGAAAATGGTGCCACCTTCCTTCTCCAGCAGCGGCTCGGCCAGATGCGCAACGCGCAGCAACGAGTGCACCGAGATGTCCATTGCCATCAGGAAACCGTCCCGCGAGCAGTCGACGACCCGGCCATGCAGGTCTTCCATGGGCGCAAAGGCGATTGAATGCAGAACGACGTGCAGCTTGCCCCATTTCCGCTCAATGGCCTCGAAAACTGCCTCGAGCTGGCCCGGCTGGCGCACGTCGCACGGCAAGTAAAGCGCGTCGTCAACGCCCAGCGCCTGAGCGAGTTCGCCAGTGTAGCGCTTCGTTTTGTCGTTGAGGTAGGTAATCGACAGATCCGCTCCGCAGGCGCGGAAGGCGCGCGCGCAGCCATAGGCGATTGAGTCCTTGTTGGCGATGCCGATGACAAGCGCCTTCCGGCCGGCGAGCGGCTGTTGAGGAATCCCGACCGGCTGTAGCATTGGGCCATCGGAATCGTTGAGTGGTTCGGTCATGGCGATCTCCTGTCGGCGTCAGTAAACTTCCGGGACATACTTGAGTGGCAGCTTGACTTCCTGGTAATCGCCCGGTTTCTGCCGTTTGGGCAGGGTGATCTTCGGCTGCTTGACCACTTCGTAGGGAATGCTGCTCAGGATGTGCTTGATGATGTTCAGGCGCACACGCTTCTTGTCGTTGGAGCGGGCAACGAACCACGGTGCCCACTCCGTATCGGTCGCCCTGAACATCTCGTCACGGGCGCGCGAGTAGTCGTACCAGTGGCTGTAGGACTTGAGGTCCATCGGCGAGAGCTTCCATTGCTTGCGCGGATCGGTGATACGCGCTTCGAGGCGGCGTGTTTGCTCGTCCATATCGACTTCCAGCCAGTACTTGAGCAGGAGGATGTTGTTGAGTCCCGAAGTCATCAGCTTTTCGAACAGCGGTGCCCCCTTGAGGAAAGCCTCCACCTGCTCTTCACTGGCGAAGCCCATCACGCGTTCGACACCGGCGCGGTTGTACCAGCTGCGATCGAAGATCACGACCTCGCCGGCGGCCGGCAGGTGCGGCAGGTAGCGCTGCACGTACATCTGACTCTTTTCGCGCTCGGTCGGCGCCGGCAGGGCGACGACCCGGAAGACGCGCGGGCTGACGCGGCCGGTGATGGCCTTGATCGTGCCACCCTTGCCGGCGCCGTCACGGCCTTCGAAGACGATCACCACCTTGAGGCCCTGCTTGATCACCCACGACTGGAGATGGACCAGTTCGGCCTCGAGCTTTTCGAGTTCCTTGAGGTAGGTCCTGTTGGACATCCTCTTCACCGGTTTTTCCGGGGTCTCGGCCGTTTCTGGGGTTTCTTCGGCCACCGTGTTTGACGGCATGTCCGGATGGACGACCCGCTCAGCCCGGCTTTTCCTTGCCGACTTGCCTTTTTTGCCCATTTCACATTCCTTTCGAGATATCGGTTTGCACTGCGCTGGCCGTCCTGTCCGCCTCGACCACCCAGCCGCCGCCCATCGCCTTGTAGAGGTTGATCATTGCCTGCAAGCGGGCCTGCTGCGTCTGCGTGTATTGTAGCTGGGCATTGAACAGGCTACGTTCGGCGTCGAGGACCTCGATGTAGCTGGTGTAGCCATTCTCGTAGCGCAGCCGGGCCGTTCCCGCATACGCTTGCAGCGCGTCTACCTGGCGTTTCTGCGCCTGTAACTGCACACCGGTCCGGTCCTGATCGACAAGCGCGTCATTAACCTCGCGAAACGCTTGCTGAATGGCTTTCTGATACGCGAACAGTGCCTGCTGCTGTTGCGCTTCCGCGGCCTGCACCTGACCGGCAATGGCCCCGGCGGTGAAGATCGGCAGGCTGATCGGGGCGGCGTACTGCCAGACCTTCGACTCGCTGTCGAACAGCTTGCCAAGACTGGTGCTGGCATAACCGAACAGGCCGGTCAGCGAGATCGTCGGAAAATAGGTCGCTTTGGCAGCGCCAATCAGGGCATTGGCGGCGATCAGGTTCTGTTCGGCCTGCTGCAGGTCGGGGCGGCGCTCGAGCAGATCGGATGGCAGACCGGCCGGGATGGCCGGCACGCTCAGTTGATCGATGTTCCTGCCGCGGGCGATCGGTCCGGGGTTGCGACCGAGCAGCACGCAGAGGCCGTTTTCCTGCTGGGCGATCGACTTTTCGATGACCGGGATGGTGGCCAGGGCTTCCTCGAACTGGGACTGGTTCTGGCTCAGCTCGAGCAGCGAGATGACGCCTCCGGCGTAGCGCTGCTTGAAAATTTCGTAGGACTCGCCGCGACTTTTTGCGGTCGCCCTGGCGATCTCCAGTTGGCGATCGAGGTCGCGCAGGTTGACGTAGGCGCTGGCCACACTGCCGACCAGCGAGAGGATGACGGCGCGTCGTCCGTCCTCGCTGGCCAGGAGCTGTGCCCGCGCGGCTTCGCTCTGGCGACGGATACGGCCCCAGATGTCGATTTCCCAACTGGCCGTGAATACCGCCTGGTAGCTGTTGTAGGTGCTGCTGCCGCTGTCCAGGGCCGAGATCGAACTCCTCTGCCGACTGGCTTCGTAGCTGGCGCCGAGCTGCGGGAACAGCGGCGCACGAACGACGCCGTAGCGGCCGGCGAACTCGTCGATGCGCGCGCTGGCAATCAGCAGGTCCTTGTTTTCACGCAGGGCCGTGCCGACCAGATCATTGAGCACCGGGTCGCCGAACTGTTCCCACCAAGCGGTATTGGCCAGATCAAGCGCCGTCTGATCGCTCAGGCGCCAGGCGGCGGGGGTGTCTACGGTCGGGCGCAGATAGTCGGGTCCGACCATGCAGCCACTGGCAGACAGCGCCAGCAGGGCAATCACGATGGGCTTACGCATGGCCCTGACCCTCCTTTCCGGCGCCGTCTGGCTGGTCTGCAACCGCGTGCGGGGCGGCTTCTCCACTCCCGGCGTGAGAGACCCCGGTTTCCCCCTTGTGGCCGAGTTTCTCGACGACGTAGAAGGTCACCGGGATGATGAAGATGGCGAGACCGGTCGCCGCCAGCATGCCGCCAATGACCGTGCTGCCCATCACCTGACGCGAAATGGCGCCGGCGCCGCTGGCGATCGCCAATGGCACGCAACCGAGAATGAAGGCGAAGGAAGTCATCAGGATCGGTCGCAGGCGCAGTTGCGCGCCCTTGAGGGTGGCTTCGGCGAGCGACAGCTCTCCCTTTTCGTATTCCATCTTGGCAAACTCGACGATCAGGATCGCATTCTTGGCGGCGAGGCCGATCAGCATCACCAGACCGATCTGCGCATAGACGTTGTTTTCCTGCCCGCGCAGCAACAATGCCGCGAAGGCGCCGGCGACGGCGATCGGGGTACCCAGCAGTACCGAGAACGGTAGGGACCAGCTCTCGTACTGTGCCGCCAGGATCAGGAAGACGCAGAGCAGCGAGAAGGCGAAGATGACCATCGGCGAGACCCCCTGCTGTGCCTTCTGCTCCTGGTACGACATGCCGAGGTAGTCGTAGCCCATTTCACCCGGCATGGTCTCGGCGAAGACTTCCTCGAGCGCGCGCATCACCTGCGCCGAACTGTAGCCGGGCGCGGCCGAAGCATTGATCTGGGCGCTCCGATAGAGGTTGTAGCGCATCGTGAATTCCGGGCCGGCGATGTTGCGGATCGAGATCAGCGCCGACAGCGGCACCGGCTGGCCGTCCTTGTTGCGCACGTAGAACTGGCCGATATTCTCGATATTGGTGCGGTATTCGCCCTCGGCCTGGACGTAGACCTGCCACTGGCGTCCAAAGCGGTTGAAGTAATTGATGAAGCCGCTGCCGAGGAAACTCTGCAGGGTCTTGTACACGTCGCTGATGTTGACTCCCTGCTTGAGCACCTTGTCGCGATCGACGTCAATGAACAATTGCGGCACGGTCGGCCGGAAGGTGGTCGTGACGCCAGCCAACTCCGGGCGCTTTCTGGCGGCCTCGATGAACTTGCCGGTATTCTCGGCGAGGAAGGCGATGTCCTTGCCGGCACGGTCTTCGAGAATGAAGGTCGCCCCCCCTGAAACACCGACGCCCGGGATCGCCGGTGGCGGAAACGCGAAACCGATGGCACCGCTGATGCCGCCAAGGTGCCTGGTCAGTTCGGCCTTGATCGCGGCGTACTGTTCCTCCGGCTTCTTGCGCTTGGCCCAGTCTTCCAGGGTGACGAAGAAGAATGCGCTGTAGGTATTCTGTACCTGGCTCAGCATGCTGTAGCCGATCACCGTGGTCGTGTATTTGACCCCCGGCACCTTCATGATCAGGTCTTCTGCCTGGCGGGCGATTTCTGCGGTACGCTGCAAGGAAGCCCCATCGGGGAGCTGTACCCCGGCGTACACGTAGCCCTGGTCTTCATCCGGAAGGAAACCGGCGGGAACCACTTTCCCGAAAAAACCGGCGGCAACGGCCATGCCGACCAGAAACAGCAGACTGATCGCACTCTTGCGGATTGCGATCCGGCAGGTTCCCACGTAGCCGCCGGTAAGTTTTCCGAAGACGCCGTTGAACCAGTCGTAGAATTTCTGCAACGGACCGCTGCCCTTGACTTTCGGCCTGAGCAGCAGCGCGCAGAGGGCGGGACTCAAGGTCAGTGCGTTGAACGCCGAGATGATCACCGAAATGGCGATGGTCACCGCGAACTGCTGGTAGAGCTGGCCGGTGATGCCGGGAATGAAGGCCGTGGGCACGAAAACCGCAGCGAGGATGACGGCGATGGCGATCACCGGCCCGGTGACTTCGTCCATTGCCTTGAGCGTCGCTTCCTTGGCCGACAGCCCATGCTCGATGTGGTGCTCGACTGCCTCGACGACGACGATGGCGTCGTCCACAACCAGGCCGATCGCCAGAACCAGGCCGAACAGCGAGAGGGTGTTGATCGAGAAGCCGAACATCGGGAAGAGCATGAAGGTGCCGACCAGCGACACCGGTACGGCGAGCAGCGGGATCAGCGTCGCGCGCCAGCCCTGCAGAAAGACGAAGACGACGATCATCACCAGCACCAGCGCTTCGAGCAGCGTGTGCTGGATCTCCTTGATGCCTTCGGTGACCGACAAGGTGGTATCGAGAGCGACGACGTAGTCGAGGTCGGGCGGAAAACCCTCCTTGATTTTTGCCATCAGCTTCTTGGCGCCGTCGGCCGCATCGAGGGCATTGGCACCCGGCATCTGATAGAGCGCCACCAGGGCGGCGGGCTTGCCGTTGAGCCGCCCCTGCATGTTGTAGGTCTGGGCGCCAAGTTCGATGCGGGCGACATCACCGACGCGGACGATCGATCCATCGACGTTGGCACGCAGGACGACATTGGCGAATTCCTCCTCGCTTTGTAGCCGCCCCTGCGCGCGCACCGCGTAGGTAAACTCCTGACCTGCCGGTACCGGCTCGGCGCCGATTGTTCCCGCCGGATTGACCGTATTCTGGGCGTTGATCGCGTTGACGATCTCCGGAATCGTGATGTTCAGCTTGGCCAGGACATCGGGCCGCACCCACAGGCGCATCGCGTACTGGCCGGCGCCGAAGATCGTCACGCTGGCGATTCCCTTGACCCGCGTCATCTGGTCATTGATGTTGATGTACGCGTAATTGGCCAGGAAAATGTTGTCGTACGTGCCGTTGGGCGAATACAGAGCGAACATGATCAGTGGCGAAGAGGTCGACTTCTGTACCGTCACGCCGTAGTTGCGGACGTCCGATGGCAGTTGTGACTCGGCCTGCCCTTGGCGCATCTGCGCCAGCAACTGGTCGGTGTTGGCGTCCGTCGCAATGTCGAAGTTCACCGTCAGCGTCGACTGACCGTTGTTGGCGTTGATCGAAAACATGTAGTTCATGTTGTCGACGCCCGACATCTGCTGCTCGATCGGGGTGGCGACGGCCTGTTCGACGGTCAGCGCGTCGGCGCCGGTGTAAGTGCTATTGACCTTGATTTCCGGCGGCACGATGTTCGGAAACTGCGCGATCGGCAGGCCCGCCATGGCGACCAGGCCAACGATGGTCATCAGGATCGAAATGACCATGGCGACGATCGGCCGGTTGATGAAGAATTTGGACATGGTCGCTCAATCCTTGGCGGCTGGCGCAGGGGCCGCCGGTTTCTCGGCGGGCTTGAAGGGCTTCGGATTCACGGTCATTCCCGGCCTGACTTTCTGGGTGCCTTCGGCGATGACCTGGTCGCCTGGCTGCAGGCCCTGGCTGATGATCCACTCCGAAGCAATCCGTTCACCAACCGTCACTGGCCGGATATCGGCCTTGTTGTCGGCGCCGACGACCGCCACCAGGTACTTGCCCTGCATTTCGGTGACGGCCCGCTGGGGAACCAGCAGCGCGTCCTTGTTCACCGACATCGTGGCGCGGATCTTGCCGTACTGGCCAGGACGAAGCAGGTTGTCCGGATTGGCAAACAGGGCTGCGACCTTGAAGGTTCCCGTCGTTGGATCGACCTGCCGGTTGAGCACTGCGACCTTGCCCTGATGCGGGTAGATCGACCCATCCACCAGGATGAGCTGCAGGGGGACATGCTCGGTCTTCTTGCCGGAAGCGGCTGCAGCGGCTGCGACCTTGAGGTATTCGCGTTCGCTGATGTTGAAGTAGACCTTGATCGGATCGACGGTCGACACCGTCGTCAGTTCGGTCGGCATGCTCGGGCTGAGGAGGTCGCCGATCTGGGCCTTGGCGATGCCGGCAATGCCGGTGACCGGCGAGGTGATGCGGGTGAAACCGAGGTTCAGCCTGGCCGTCTTGAGTGATGCCTCGGCGGCTTCAAGCGATGCCTTGGCCGAGAGGTCGGCACCGGTGGCGTCATCGAGATCCTTCTGGCTGACGGCGTTCATCGCCGCCAGGGGCTTGATGCGCGCCAGGTTTGCCCGCGTCGTTTCATAACGCGCCGCCTGCTGGGCACGCAGTCCCTTCGCTTCTTCGACGGCGGCCTCGAACGTGCGCGGGTCGATTTCGAAAAGGGGCTGGCCCTGCTTCACCAGATCTCCTTCGCGGTAGTTCTGCCTGATCAGGTAGCCGGTGACCTGCGGACGGATGACGGCATTGACATTGCCGTCAAGTGAGCCGATCCATTCCAGGTAGATCGGCACGTCCCTTTGCGAGACGGTGACGATCTCGACGACCGGCGCCGCTGGCGGGGCCGCCTTTTCCTTCTCGCAGGCGGCGGTCAGCAGCAGCGCAGCGCTGGCCAGTCCGGCAAGTGCGCACCGGCAAGTCCGATCTGCGGATATGAAAGGGGACGGGATAGACCTCATGGCGGCTCCTGCTGGGCGAAAATGGGTGTGGCTGGTGTTGATGAACGGAAAAGAAACGATCAACTCTGGAGAGTCATTGCCTGCCGGTGCTGTCGGGCGACGACCCACAGTGGATTCATTATCGGTCAAGTGGTGCGTGTAATCCAGTGTCAATTGTCAGGCAATCGCCGTACGCACAGAGGCAGAGTTGGTAGTCCTTCTTGCTGGCGGCGACAAGACCTCTTAAGATACGAGGTGCTCTCTCCTGCAGGGAACCTGGAGTTCGCCACCATCCTGAAAGTTGTCGCCGCTCTCGGACTGCAACTGCACGCCACGCTGGCGACGAAGAGTGTGGTCTGACGAATAAGGAACATGCTGCGCCAATAGGCTAGGAGGAGGGGAAATGCGGATTCATGATGTCGACCTTGCCAAGAAACTGCCGGCCATCGTGGCCGCGATTCTGGCGACGGCCATCGTCCTGGCGGTGGGCGCATTTGCGCACGCCCTCAAGACCGGGTTGGAAGCATCAGAAATTGAGCATCTCCAGCGCGAGGTCCGGCTGATCAACGACGGCATCGCCGCTTTCAACCAAAGCGTTGAAGAAGGTGCCCGCAGGATCGGCCGGGTCTTCGCCGCCGAGTATGACGGGCCGTTTTCGCTGACCACAGACGGGGGCACAGCCGTGCCGGTCCTGCGCAGCGGCGAACGGGTCGTGAACGGTGATCACGCGCCGGCGGACCGCTTGTTGGGCAAGACCGGTGCGGTGTCATCGGTCTTTGTTCTCAAGGGCGGCGAATTCATTCGCGTCGCCACGTCGATCAAGAACGAGCAAGGCGAACGCGCGGTCGGCAGCACGCTGGCAGCCAGCCACCCGGCGACCGGCAGGTTGTTGGCCGGGCAGGACTGGACTGGACGGGCCACGCTTTTCGGCAAGGAGTGGATGGCGCACTATTGGCCGGTCAAGAGCGTTTCCGGCGAAGTCATCGGTTGTATGGCCATCGCGGTCGATTTCAACGACGGTTATGCCGCTCTCAAGGAACGACTCAAGAAGGTCAAGATCGGCAGTACCGGTTACGTCTACGTCGTCGATAGCCAGCCTGGAAACAACCTGGGAAGCTTCGTCATCCATCCGGCTCTCGAGAAGAAGAACGTCTTCGACACCCGGTCTGCCGATGGCCAGGCGATCTTTCGCGACATGCTCGAAAACAAGAACGGCCTGTTGCGCTACCAGTGGCTCAACAAGGAAGCGAACGAATCCGCGCCCCGAGAGAAGATCGCCGTGTACGAGTCCTACGCCCCGTGGCACTGGATCGTCGCGGCGGGTTCCTATACCGAGGAATTCATGGGCCTGTCCCGCACGCTGGTTTTCTGGGTCAGCGTCGGCGCCGTGGGCGTTTTGATTGGGCTCAACATCGCGCTGTTTTTCGTTATCCGCAACCTCGTGACGCGACCGCTTGCCCGGCTGACCCGCTCGCTGGCCGAACTGGCGTCCGGCAACGGCGACCTTACGGCGCGGATTTCGGTTGCCGGAAGAGACGAAGTCGGTCGCGTCGGCACGACTTTCAACACCTTCCTCGACTCGTTGCAGGGGATGGTGAAGCGAACGGCGGAAACGGCGAACGAGGTCTCGTCGGCGGCTCAACAACTGGCGGGCGTTACCGAAACCGTGAACCAGAGCATCAACGCACAGAACGGGGCGGCGTCCAGCACGGCGGCGGCCGTTGAACAAATGGCCGTCAGCATCGCATCGGTATCCGACAGCGCGGCCGCGGTTCGCGACCAGGCGCAGCACAGCCTCGAGGAGACCAATCGTGGCAACAGCGAACTCAAGGCCGTCGTCAGCGAACTCCACGAAGTGGGCACGGCGGTGCAGCGAATCACTCAAACGGTGCACGGTTTTGTCGAAAGTGTCGCCTCGATCACGGCACTCACGCACGAGGTCAAGGAGATCGCCGACCAGACCAACCTCCTGGCCTTGAACGCGGCCATCGAGGCCGCGCGAGCGGGAGAGAGCGGGCGGGGTTTTGCCGTCGTCGCCGACGAGGTCCGTAAGCTGGCGGAAAAGTCGACCAGGTCGGCGCAGGAAATCGACAAGGTCACCGCCCATCTGGGCCTGCAATCGGAAACCGTCGATGGTGATGTCAGGAAGGGCCAGACGGCTTTGCAAACCGGATTGGAGAATCTCAAGCAAGTGAGCACGCGTCTGGATCAGGCGAGCCAGACTGTGAGCACCGCATCAAGCGGCGTCTCCGGAATCACGGAAGCGGTTAACGAACAACGTTCGGCCAGTGGCGAAATCGCCCAACACGTCGATAAGATTGCCCGCATGAGCGACGAAAGCTGCGCTGCGCTTGCTGATGCCAAGGCGTCGGTGCAACGGCTCAACCAGCTTGCCGCCACGCTCACCGATCAGGTCCGCCGCTTCAAGGTGTAGCTTGGAAGCTGTTGACCTAGGTCAGGGCCTTGCCCTTACCGCGGCGAGGCGAGGCGCTGCAGGATCGAGTTCAGGCGGGATTCGTCGAGCCGACCCAGGCGGCTACCCTGCACCCGGCCGTCAGGGCCAATCACCAGTGTGTAGGGCAGGCCCTTGATCTGCAGGCCAGGCATCTGGCTGGCGGCCGGATCGGCGACCAGTAGCGGATAGGCGACCGGCGTGGCCTTGACGAAGGCCTGCATGTTTTCCGGATGGTCGATACCGATGCCGACAAACTGTACGCCTTGTGCCGCATACTGGCGCTGCAGGCGTGAGAAGGCCGGTATTTCCTCGACGCAAGGGGCGCACCAGCTGGCCCAGTAATTGACTACCAGCACCTTGTCACGCCATTGCGCAATCGCCTGCGGCCGCCCGTCGAGATCGGGCAGCGTCAGCCCCATGATCGCGTCGGCCTGCGCCTGCTCCTGCGCCGGTGACAGTTGTTGTGGTGACGAGATCAAGCCGGAGGGAATGCCATTGCCCGGCAAACGGTTCTGCTCGATCAGGCGATAACCCAGCCAGCCAATCGTCGCCAGCGTCGCCACTCCGGCCGTTACTGCCAGCCCCAGTGCTGGTTTCATCGTCCGCTGCGCCGCGACATCGCCTTGAGACAGACGAGAACGAACATCAGCCCCCCGATGACCGCGATCAGGCCGCCGAGGCCCATCATGCCCATGCCGATCTTCTGCGGCAGGGTGGTCAGCAACTGATCGGCACCGGCCACCTTGCGCTGCACGCCATAACCCCCCGACCACGCCAGACCGAGCACGTGCAACAACTGCCCGGCGCCATAAACGTGGGGTTGCCAGACCGCCATGCGGCCCGCTGCGCGGTCGAAGCCGAGCTTCGGCAGCAGCACGTAGGCGAGTCCCATGAAGGCCAGCGTCACGCCGACCGTCGATCCGTGGTAATGCGCCGGAATGACGACGTTTACCCCTTCAATCAGATAACCGAGCACTCCCCCGAGCGCAAACAGGATGAAGGAAGCCAGCAGGGCGGATCTGGCGGGGCTGTCGGGATTCGTCGGCAGGCCGCGCAAGCGCCACAGCGACAAGGCGCCGAGCAAGATCAGCGGCCCCATGTAGGGGTGGCCCCAGAGCATCAGTTTGGCGAACAGCTCCATGTGCGGCAGCGAGCCGACCGGCACCCACAGATAGATTGCCGGTACGGCGAGCAGCGGCAGTGCTGCGACCAGGAAAAGCACCGACAGCGCGCGTGCCGAAACCGGCAACGGACGGCCGAGTTGCGCTGCGATCCACAGCCAGGCGACCACCATCAGCAGTGCATGCTGGAACTGCAGAGCGTGTCCGCCGCCCCAGAACAACACTTCGTAATAAATCATTCCCTCGACCCAGGGTACCAGTGCCCAGGATATGTAGAAGGCGCCCAGCGCCAGCAAGGCCGCGACGGCACCGAGAAAAGCGCCGAGGAGCAGCGGCTCGGCAAGCGGGCGCTGCGGCCAGGTGGTGACCAGGGCGCGCAGCACGGTCAGGCTCAAGCCGGCAGCGAAGATCCAGATCGAGGTAAAAAAGAGGGGTTGCTTGAGTACTGGGATATAGTTGTTGAGCATCGGTTCGGCGCCGGGAAAGAACGGTGAAACGGTCATCAGCGCCGTTCCCAGCGCCGCCAGGCCGAAACCGCTCCAGCCGAGCCACGTCAAGCTGGCGCTGCCGACGGCGCTCCAGATCACCGCGGCAAAGGCCATGAACCAGACGGCTACCGACAGGTCGACATGCACCACCAGCGCGGCCCGGAACAGATCCTTGAGCGGAAAGACATCCTGAATCCCCGGTGTCCGTGAGAGCACCAGCAGTACCGCCAGCAGACCCGAACCGATCAGCGCCATCACCCCCAGCCACAGCCAGGCGCGCGCCAGGTGGGTGGGGGTTCCCGAAGCGATCGCCGGCATCACGGACGCTCGTGAAGAAACTGTCAGACCGTTTGAATCCACTGCCGCCTCGCGCAAAAAAAGCCAATAAGTATAAGTTCGAAAACCGGGAAGTAGTTCCTCATGCGTTTGCTTCGAACATTGCCGCGCTGCCAACGCTGATCTGCCGGGGAATTGCCCGGATCATCAGGTTCTACCGGAATTGTCGCCTGTCCCCTCGGGTGTACGCCGAGATCGTTCGGCAGGAGTCGCCATCATCTCGCCCATGCGGATCGGGCGAGCGGGCGCCCAGGCCGGATTGAAGCGGAGCGTGTCTTTCGGGAAGAGTACGACCACCGTCGAGCCGAGCAGGAAGCGGCCCATTTCATCGCCTTTCTTGAGGACGATCTGCTGATCGTCGTAGCGCCATTCACGAATTTCGCGGACACGCGGTGGGTTGACGGTGCCGTGCCAGACGGTGGCCATGCTGCCGACGATGGTCGCGCCGACCAGGATCAGGACGAAGGGGCCAAACCCGGCCTCGAAGACGCAAACGACCCGCTCGTTGCGGGCGAACAATCCCGGTACGCCACGTGCGGTCGCCGGATTGACCGAGAATAGCGCGCCAGGAACATGGATCATTCGCGTCAGGCGGCCGTCAACCGGCATGTGAATTCGGTGATAGTCGCGCGGACTGAGGTAGAGGGTGGCGAAAGCGCCGTTCTCGAAGCGGGCGGCGAGTGGGCGGTCGCCGCCGACGAGGGCGACGGTCGAATAGCGATGGCCTTTGGCCTGAAAAATCTGGTCGTGTTCGATGGCGCCAAACTGACTGATCGCACCATCGACCGGACAGAGAAAAGCGGCGTCGGCAAGCGGCCGAGCACCGGCACGCAGCGGTCGGGTAAAGAACTCGTTGAAGCTCCTGTAGCTGATCGGATCGGCATCGACGGCCTCGCTCAGGTCGACGCCGTAGCGCTGAACGAACCAGCGGATGACACGGGTCGTCAGGCTGCCGGCCTCGCTCTCGGCGAGCTTGCCGGCGATGGTGCTCAGGGCTTGTTTGGGCAGAAAGTATTGGGACAGTACGGCAAGACGGTCGGACACGATTGAGCCTGTGGGAGTGAAGGCGCCATTATACGGGTTCAGGCAACCTTTTCATGCGCACCCGGAGCCGCCCGGAAAACGAACCAGGAGGGAACCGTCCAGCGTCCACGCTGCTCCCTATGGCGACCGGGCCGGCACATGAAAACGGAGCTGGCTGTATACTCGCAGCCTTTCATTCAGGTTGCGCTTCATGTCCAGACCGAAAAGTATAGGTGTGGTTTCTCTCGGGTGCCCGAAGGCGCTCGTCGACTCGGAACAGATTCTCACCCGGTTGCGCGCCGAGGGCTATCTGATTTCGCCTTCCTATGAAGGCGCCGATCTGGTCGTCGTCAATACCTGTGGTTTCATCGATGCCGCGGTCGAGGAGTCGCTCGATGCCATCGGCGAGGCGCTGACCGCGAACGGCAAGGTGATCGTCACCGGCTGCCTGGGGAGCAGGAAAGAGGTGATCCGCAAGGCGCACCCGCAGGTGCTGGCGGTGACCGGTCCGCACGCCACCGACGAGGTGCTGCAGCAGGTGCACGCCCACTTGCCGCAACCACACGACCCGTTCACCAGTCTGGTCCCGCCACAGGGCATCAAGCTGACGCCGTCGCATTTTGCCTACCTGAAGATTTCCGAGGGCTGTAATCACAGTTGCACCTTCTGCATCATCCCCTCGATGCGCGGCCCCCTGGTCAGCAGACCGATCGGTGAGGTGCTGCAGGAAGCCAGAACGCTGGCCGAGGCTGGCGTGCGCGAACTGCTCGTCATTTCGCAGGACACCAGCGCCTACGGTGTCGATGTGAAGTACCGAACCGGCTTTGTCGGTGGCCGTCCGCTGCGGACCCGGTTGCAGGAACTCTGCGAAGCGCTGGCAGAGCTGGGGATCTGGGTGCGCCTGCACTACGTATATCCTTATCCGAGCGTCGACGCGCTGCTGCCGCTGATGGCTGCGGGCAAGCTGCTGCCGTATCTCGATGTGCCTTTCCAGCACGCCAGCCCGCGCATTCTGAAGGCCATGAAGCGTCCGGCGAGTGCCGAGAACAATCTCGAACGGATCCAGGCGTGGCGGGCCGTCTGCCCCGAGATCACGGTGCGCAGCACCTTCATCACCGGCTTCCCGGGGGAGAGTGAAGCCGAGTTCGAAGAATTGCTGGCCTTCATCGCGGCAGCGCGGCTCGATCGCGTCGGCTGTTTCGCCTATTCGCCGGTTGCCGGCGCGGCAGCCAATGCCTTGCCGGGCGCGCTGCCGGAGGAGCTTCGCGATGAGCGCCGGCGCCGTCTGATGGAGTTGCAGGAAGATATTTCCGCAGAGTTGCTGGCGGCGAAGATCGGGCGTGAAATCGACGTTCTGGTCGATGAAGTGGACGATCAGGGAACGATCGCTCGCTCGGCCGCGGATGCGCCGGAAATCGATGGCCTGGTGTTCGTCAATGATCATTTCGACGCCGAACCGGGTGATTTTCTGCGGGTGCGGGTGGTCGATGCCGACGAGCACGATCTTTATGCCGAGCCTGCCTGAGCAGCCTGCCTGTCATTCGGCCTTGTGCTGCACCGCAGGGCGTGGCCGTAGGGACTGCAGGCCTTTGTGGGCCAGGTGGCGGAGCAACAGGGCAGGCGGCAGGCGCAGCCACTGGTGGCGGAGCAGGCCAAGTTGCGCAGCAACCCGCCGCGAGAAGGGGGGCGGTCGGTCCGGAATTCTCGGCAGCGTGCAACGGGGAAAGACCCAGTCCATCCACCAGATGGCTGCTGCTGGTGGCGCGGCCAATGGCAGCGCATCAGGCACCGGGGTGGCGAGCCACGCTCGGCAATAGCGCAGGGCATACCACAGGGGTCGCTCGAGATGGTGGCGTGCAGCGCGCACAGCGAGCGCCTGCCAGTCGCTTTCCGAGTTCAGATGGGTGCGGATCAGGCTGTCGATATCGACCAGGTCGCGCAGATTGGCGAACAGTTCGGAGTCCTGGAAAAGATGGACGGCTGCGTGCAGGATCTGATCCTGCGGATGCAGGACCAGGAATCGTTTTCCCTCCACTGCTTGAAGGTCGGCGAAAAGCAGGGTCGTGTCCGGCTTGAGACGGGCTGTCACCGGCGTGATCGTGTGGTGCAGGTCGAGTTCCACCGAACTTCCAGGACGGCGCATCGGGGGCAGTTCGTGGCTCCATTCGCGGTAGTAGCGCTGGTCGTAGTCATTGATTTCTTCTGCTGCCCAGCCGGCACCGAGCAGCGCGGCCTCGGCTTGCTTGAGATCGTTGTAGGCCACCATCAGGTCGACATCACCCGGCAGGCGGCCGCGCGCGTTTTCCAGATCCTGCAAGATGTAGGCTGCGCCTTTGAGAACGACCACCGGGATCTCGGCCGGCAGTGCTTTGGCCAGAGCCGCCAGCTCGACGCGCAGCACCTGGGTGCGATGTGCCGAATAGGCTGCCGCCGAACGCAGATGACCCAGCACGCACCCCGGCACCTGCGGCAATAGTTCAGGGTGCGACTGAATTCGGTACGAGAGGACGCCCAGCAGCCTGGACTGCCGAGCGAGACGAATGATCTTGTCCCAATCGGCGAGACCAACGCTGCCTACCTGCCGGGGGTCGATCAGCAAGGCCAGCAGGCCATGCATGCAGGGATCGGCTCCTCCCAGGCTGATCATGCCGCTGCCGCTGCCGCTGCCGCTGCTACGGTCGATTCCGAAAGCATTGCACGCAGGCATTCGATGGCCTCGTCCAGCCGGCTGTATTCAAGTTCGAAAGCCGAACAAGCGTCGATGACATCGGCCACGGCGTTGAAGGAGGTCCGCCCGAGCAGATCGTAGTTGAAGCTGTTGAAGGCCAGGCGGGCAAAAGCTTCCTCGCTGGGCAGCCGACGGGTCGTCAGTGCGGCGCCTTCCCGAAAAAGGGGAAAAAGTACCAGATGCGGGCGGGCAGGAAGTCTCCTGGCATCGACGCTGGCCTCATCGGGGGCCAGGTGGGCCACGTCTCCCTTGCGGGTTCCGCCGTAGACGGGGCCAAGGATCGCTTGGTCGGTGTAGGCGCGGATGACCTCGATCGAGCGATTCTTGAGCGCCACCGGCTTGAGCATTGGCCATAGCTGACCGGTGTGTGGGCAGAGTACGCCAAACTCGTCGGACAGCAGGCGAAACCCGCGCAGCATCATGGCCGCCGTCAGCGTACTCTTGCCGGAGCCAGGCGGTGCAGCCATGATCACGCCCCGATCACCAAGCGCCAGGACACCGGAGTGCAACAGGACATGCTGGTTGAAGCGCTTTCCGAAACACCAGTTGACGCCCCATTCGAAGTGGGGAAGCGCCTGCTCTCTGGGAAAGGGATCGAATGGCTGAATGCCGTCGATCAGGAAACGGGATTGCGGCCCAAAGATTGCCCGCAAGCCCTTTCCGGAACAAACCTCGGTGTGAAAATCCGCAAAACCGGCTTCTTCAGCCAGGAAAAATGCCCCGTAGACTCGCTGAAAATCTCGCACGAAAGGCTTGAGGACGGTCCGGACACGGACCAATGCAGCGCCATAATCGAGCGTCACCGATGCCTCTGAAAAACGCTGTGCCAGCAGGCTTGGCGGCAGGTCTCGAATTCTCGGGCAGGCGGCGATCATCCGCCAAGGATGCCCATCTCCTCAAAAGAACGCAACACTTCTTTCATTTCGAGTGTGTCGATATCCACATCCAGCTCATCGCGGAGAAAATCGCGGGCTTGAGCTTGCGGCACCGGCCTGCCCTCATTGATTTCAGCGAGGGCTTCAAAAATGATCGCTGCCGCAGGAGTCAGAATATGGGTCTGCCAGCTCGCCGAATCAAAGACGGCGCCGCCGTCTCCCAGTCTGCGGTACGAAATTTCGGTCAAGCAGGCTGCTCCCGCCTTGTTCAGCACGGGTTATGGCTAGGGAGCTCAGGGAATCAGGACATTGTCGCCATCCGCCGACCCCGGCGTACCCTGCGTAATCTGATAGAACGAATTCCAGCACGTTCCACCATAGACAGGCCCGTGACCCCCATTGGCCAGCTGGTACGTTACCACCGGCTGGCCAGTACCCGGATCTACCGTTGTGACCTTTGTGCGTACCCAGGTGTCCGGACCGGCGGTTACATCGGGCGGGGGAGGCAGAGTCTGGCTATTGGCAATGCAATGGGTGCTGCTGAAAGCAGGAGGAGGATTAAGCACAGGCGCAGCACCGGCATTCAGCGTAAAGATGGCCGGCGCTGCTGCGGTCGCCTTCAGCAGACGGCGGCGCTGCTGGGTTCGTTCTGATGGAGTCGTTGACATGTGTTTTCCTTGAGATCGATTTCTGCCTGAGCAATATATTCTAGCTTTCGTGGCGCGGAACGTTTGCGGACTGCATCACGTTACGTGTCATAGAAGCAGAATAAATGCCGTCGCGCCACTGAACGTTCGTCGCCGAACACGCCTTACCAGAGACGATAGCAAGTTATGTGCCAATATTCATACTTGAAGAAAAACATGTTTTAAATTATGGAACTGTATTTTATTACCGGGTTCTCTCAAGCTTCATCGAGATTCCAGTGTAAAAAAAACCGACAGCTTGCAGGATCTGCTGTTGTTCCCGTCTGGCCGGTGCTACCGGGTTCCTCGGTCCTGATCATCGCCTCGCACCGATGGCGACCCGATCAGAGTTTCAGACGCTCCAGCAATTCCGTTTCCAGCCTGATACGGTTGGCTGCCTCACCGAGGCCTCCGCCGCTGATCAGGAAGGTATCTTCGACGCGCTCGCCGAGCGTCGAGATTTTTGCCGTATGGAGGTTAGCACAATGCGCGGCCAGCGTCATGGCGATCGTGTACAGCAGTCCCGGGCGGTCGGCCGCAGCGATCGACAGGACATAGTGTGAGCCTTTTTCGTCCGGCTCGATGGTGACCAGCGGCTGAATCGGGAAGT
>NZ_JDSS02000031.1:85152-85632 GCF_000584955.1 Candidatus Accumulibacter vicinus | reverse complement strand
CCTGCCGCGAGAGGCGCCCGCTGCCGGGTGCCTCGGGCGGACTCTGGCGGTTGAGCCGCGCTGTCAGCTCGTGCTCGATGTAGCTGATCATTGCACGGTCACTGCCGCGATCGCTGAGGTCGAGCAGCATGAAGCTGTCCAGTGCATAGCCGTGACGGGTGGTGTGGATCTTGGCGTCGACGATGGTGTAGCCGGCACGGCTGAAAAAGCCGACCAGGCGCGCGAACAGATCGTGCTGATCCTTCGTATAGATCAACACCTCGAGTCCTTCGCCCTGTGGGTTCACGCGTGCCTTGACCACCGGCTGCTCGACGCGGGTCCGATAGTGCAGGGCGCGCGTGTGCCAGGCGATTTCTTCCGCGGAATGGCGCAGGAAATACACCGTGTCGAGCTGCTTCCACAGGCGTTGGTGTACCGCGTCGGGAAGCGCGAAGTAGCGTAGCAGGCGCAGGGCCTCCTGCTGGCGTTCCTCGATCAGGC
>NZ_JDSS02000031.1:52002-84793 GCF_000584955.1 Candidatus Accumulibacter vicinus | reverse complement strand
GCCTGACCGGTACCTGGCCGCCGGCCAGCAGGGTGCGGCAGGTACTCCGGAAAAGCTGTTCGAGGAGCTGTCCTTTCCAGGTATTCCAGACTTTCGGACTGGTGCCGCGAATGTCGGCGACAGTGAACAGGTAGAGTGCGACGAGGTGGCGCTCGTCCTTGACCATCGTGGCAAAGGCACCGAGGATGTCCGGATCGGCGATGTCCTGTTTCTGGGCGACGCTGGACATCAGCAGATGCCAGCGAACCAGCCAGACGATCAGTTGACCGTCCTCGGCCGCAATGCCGTGCTCGGCGCAGAACTCGGCAGCATCCACGGCACCGAGTTCCGAGTGGTCACCGCCGCGTCCCTTGCCGATGTCGTGGAACAGCGCCGCCACGTAGAGTACCCAGCAACGGGGGAAATCACTGATCAACTCGCTGCACAGCGGATACTCATGCGCGAATTCGTCGGCAAGAAAGCGGCGCAGGTTGCGCAGGACCTGCAAGGTGTGCTGATCGACGGTATAGACATGGAACAGATCGTGCTGCATCTGGCCGACAATCTTGCCGAAATTGGGCAGATAGCGACCCAGAATCCCGAACTGGTTCATCCGACGCAGCTCATGCAGCACGCCGCGCGGCTGTTTGAGGATTTCCAGAAAACAGGCGCGATTCTCGGGGTCACGACGGAAATCGGCGTCAATTCGGGTCCGTGCATGCCACAAGGCGCGCAAGGTGCGCGCCGTCATTCCCTGCAGACCGGAGTGTTTCTGCATCAACAGGAAAGCTTCGAGCATCGCCCCGGGCCGTCTGTTGAAGATGTCTTCGTCGACCACATCCAGCAGATCGTGCCGGTTCTGGAAGCGTTCATTGATCGGCAGCGGCCACTGCTCCGGCGGTGGCGATATTGCAGCGCCGATGTTCAGCAGCAGGATCGTGTTGATCTGCGTGACTTCCTTGGCTGTTCGGTAATAACCCTGCATCAGCCGTTCACTGGCCCTGCGGGTGTCGGTGGGAGCGAAACCCATCCGTTCGGCGAGTGCCGTCTGGTAGTCAAACAGCAGACGATCTTCGCGCCGGCCGACGTGCAGGTGCAGGTGTGTACGCAGACGCTGCAGAAAACCGACGCAGCGCTGCAATTGAAGTTGTTCTTCCTGGGTGATGAAGCCGTGCTGCGCGAGATCTTCCCAGGAGTCACCGTAGCCGGCCGCACGGGCAATCCACAGGATTGTTTGCAGATCGCGCAGCCCGCCCGGAGCTTCCTTGCAGTTGGGTTCCAGGCTGTAAGGGGAGTCCTGGTAGCGGCGGTGCCGCTGTTCCTGTTCCATCCGTTTGGCTTCGAAGAAGGCCTGTGGGTCGATCTGTCCCTTGAGTTCTTTACAGGCATCCTGGAACAGTTCGCTACTCCCGGCCAGCAGGCGTGCTTCGAGCAATGCAGTCTGAATCGTCAGGTCGGCGGCGGCGTGCGAACACTCTTCGACAGTGCGCACGCTCGGAGCGATATCGAGAGCGATGTCGTAGAAGAGCGCGACTGCGCGCTCGAGTTGGGCAGTCAGGACCTCGTCGGGCGCTTGTGGCAGCAGCAACAGGATGTCAACGTCGGAGGCGGGATAGAGCTCGCCGCGTCCGTAACCACCGACCGCGACCAAAGCCAGTGAAACCGGCAATGCCAGTGTTCGCCACAGGTCGCAGAGGACTTCGTCTACCAGTTGGCAACGCTCGCGCAACAGACGTGCCGCGTCACCTTCGCCGAGATAACGCTCGCGGATCGTCGTCTGGCCAGAATGCAGGCGCGACCTGCAACCGGCGACGATCGCCGAACGATCGAAGGTTTCGCTGTTCATGGCTGTGACCTGATCCAGTCTGGCCGCAAAGCGGTCGCCTCCGACATGGTGAGGACTTCGTAGCCCGTGTCGGTCACCAGGATGGTATGCTCCCATTGTGCGGACAGGCTATGATCCTTGGTGACGATCGTCCAGCCATCGGCCATGGTTCGAATCGCCGCCTTGCCGGCATTGATCATCGGTTCGATGGTAAACACCATGCCGGCTTTGAGCTCGATGCCGGTATGCGGCCGCCCATAATGAAGGACCTGGGGTTCTTCGTGAAATTTGGCGCCGATGCCATGGCCGCAGAACTCACGGACCACCGAATAGCCGGATTTCTCGGCATGTTGCTGAATCGCGTGACCGATGTCGCCGAGGTGTGCGCCGGCCCGGACCTGCACAATGCCGAGCCAGAGGCAATCGTAGGTGACCTCGCATAGCCGCCGTGCCTGCACGGAGGTTTCACCGACCTGAAACATGCGACTGCTGTCGCCATGGTAGCCGTTGCTGATCACGGTCACGTCGAGGTTGACGATGTCACCGTTCTTTAATTGCCGGTCACCGGGAACGCCGTGACAGACCTGGTGATTGATCGAAGTGCAAATCGACTTCGGATAAGGCTTGTAGCCGGGGGGAGCATAGTTGAGCGGCGCCGGAATGCAGCCTTGAACCTGCACGATGTAATCGTGGCAAAGTTGATCGAGTTCGCCGGTGGTGACTCCCGACTTCACATAGGGCGTGATGTAGTCGAGCACCTCGGCGGTAAGGCGACCAGCGACGCGCATCTTTTCGATTTCTTGAGGAGTCTTGCAGGTAATGCTCATGCGTTGAGGCCAGTGCCAGGTTGAAGAGGAACGAAGGATAAAGTAAGCGGGGAGCTTAGGCAATTTGACGGAGGGTCAATCTTAACCAGAGGGTTGGCGCCTGCAGACTGGTGTCCGGGGTGCCTGAAATCATGTTTAATAATGTTTCGGAATTGAAATTCAACGGATCTTGATGATACTATCACCGGATTTTGCTGATCCCGTCAGCAAAATAGCAAGACGCGCCTTCGTGATGCGTCAGGCGTACTGACGAGGTACGCCAACTACGCACATTCGCCTGTTCAAGGGTGCCTGCCGGAATGGCGGGCTGTAGGTGGGCGGATGGTGGTCCAACCCTGATATTGAAAGTAGGAACGTATGTCTACAACTATGCGACAGATGCTTGAGGCGGGTGTTCATTTCGGCCATCAGACGCGATTCTGGAATCCCAAGATGGCGCCCTATATCTTTGGCGCCCGCAGCAAGATTCACATCGTCAACCTCGAGAAGACGCTGGCCAAGTATAACGAAGCCATGACTTTTGTTCGCCGGCTGTCGGCCAACAAGGGCACCATCCTGTTTGTCGGAACCAAGCGCCAGGCGCGCGAAATCATGGCCGAGGAAGCGTCACGTTGCGCCTCTCCGTACGTCGATCAGCGTTGGCTGGGGGGCATGCTGACCAACTTCAAGACCATCAAGCAGTCGATCAAGCGTCTCAAGGAGATGGAAACCATGTGTGAAGATGGTTCCCTCGATCGGCTCGGCAAGAAAGAGGCACTGATGCTCACGCGCGAACTCGACAAGATGCACAAGTCGATCGGCGGCATCAAGGACATGGGATCGCTGCCCGATGCCCTGTTTGTGATTGACGTTGGTTACCACAAGATTGCCATCACCGAAGCGAACAAGCTGGGTATTCCGATTGTTGCGGTGGTCGATACCAATCATTCACCCGAGGGCATCGATTACATCATTCCGGGTAATGACGATTCCTCGCGCGCCATCCGTCTCTATGCTCGCGGCGTTGCTGATGCCGTTCTCGAGGGACGCAGCCAGTTCGTCGAGGAAATCCTCGACGCTGTATCGGGCGACGAGTTCATCGAAGAAGACGACTGAACGATTGAGCGTCGGCTGTACCGCGCTGGCCGTGCGGCTGGACCTCACGGCCGGTTTGTTTTTTCTGAACGTATCGAATGAACTACGGCCGGCGATTCTGGCCGTGACAGCAAGTGGAGACTGAAATGGCGGAAATTACCGCAAGTATGGTGAAAGAGCTGCGCGAAAGAACCGACGCGCCGATGATGGAGTGCAAGCGGGCGTTGACGGAAGCTGCCGGCGACCTCGCCAAGGCCGAAGAGATTTTGCGCGTCAAGCTTGGTTCCAAGGCCAGCAAGGCGGCCAGTCGGATTACCGCCGAGGGTGTCGTGGCGATCCATAGATCGACCGACGACAAGCTTGGGGCAATGATCGAAATCAACTGCGAAACCGACTTTGTCGGCAAGAATGACGAATTTCTGAAATTGGCCAGGGATTGCGCGGCACTGGTCGCCGAGCATGACCCGGCGGACGTGGCTGCCTTGTCCGCGTTGCCGATGGGCGAGGGCAGCGTCGAATCGACTCGTACTGCGCTGGTTGGCAAGATCGGTGAGAACATGTCGATTCGCCGTTTCGTGCGCATCACGGCCAAGGGCAGGCTCGCTGCCTATGTCCATGGCGGTGCCAAGATCGGCGTCCTCGTCGACTATCTTGGCGGTGACGATCAGCTAGGCAAGGATCTGGCCATGCACATTGCCGCGACCAAACCGAAAGCGCTGGACTCATCGGGTGTTGCCGTTGATCTGATCGAGAGCGAACGGCGGATTGCCATCGAGAAAGCCCGCGAAGCCGGCAAGCCGGAAGCGTTGATCGAAAAGATCGCCGAGGGCTCGATTCAGAAGTTCCTGAATGAAGTGACCCTGCTTGGCCAGGTGTTTGTCAAGGCCGAAGATGGCAAGCAGACCATCGCCCAGTTGCTCAAGGCCAAGGGCGCTTCGGTTGCCGGATTTACGTTGTTCGTGGTGGGTGAGGGGATTGCCAAGCGGACCAACGACTTCGCTGCCGAGGTGGCCGCACAGGCGGCGGCTGCCGCGCAGAAGTGAGCACAGACCCTCTCGATTGACCAAGACCTGCCGGAGCCAGACGCCGATGTCCGAAACCTCGCCAAGTTATAAACGTATCCTGCTCAAGCTCTCGGGCGAGGCATTGATGGGTGGCGATGCCTACGGTATCAACCGGCAGACGATCTCGGCCATCGTTGCGGAGATCAAGGAGGTTGTCGATCTGGGTGTGCAGGTCGGCGTGGTGATTGGCGGCGGCAACATCTTTCGCGGTGTGGCGCCTGCTGCCCGGGGGATGGATCGTGCCCAGGCGGACTACATGGGCATGCTGGCGACGGTCATGAACGGCCTGGCGTTGCACGATGCCATGCGGGCTGCCGGCATGGTTTCGCGGGTACAGTCGGCGCTGAACATTGAACAGGTGGTGGAGCCGTACATTCGTGCCAAGGCGATTCGCTACCTGGAGCAGGGGCGGACGGTGATCTTTTCCGGAGGAACCGGTAATCCGTTCTTTACCACTGACACGGCCGCGGCCTTGCGCGGTGCAGAGATCGGTGCCGAAATCGTGCTCAAGGCCACCAAAGTCGATGGCATCTACTCTGCCGATCCCAACAAGGATCCACAGGCGACCCGTTATGATCGGATCAGCTTCGACGACGCGATCGCACAAAATCTCGCGGTCATGGATGCCACCGCATTTGCGCTGTGCCGCGATCAGAAGCTGCCGATCAACGTCTTCTCGATATTCAAGCAGGGTGCACTGAAACGGGTGGCGATGGGCGAGAAAGAGGGTACGCTGGTCTATTGCTGAGGGAGATTGAGATGTCCATAGCTGAAGTAAAGAGAACCGCTGAACACAAGATGCAGAGATCGCTTGAGACACTCAGGGCCGATCTGGCGAAAGTGCGGACGGGGCGTGCCCACATCGGCCTGCTCGATCATGTGCAGGTCGAGTACTACGGGTCGCTGGTACCAATCAACACGGTCGCCAACGTGACCGTGCTCGACGCCCGTACGCTGGGTGTCCAGGCTTGGGAAAAAGGAATGGCGGCAAAGGTCGAGAAGGCCATTCGTGACAGTGACCTGGGTCTTAATCCAGCCGCTCAGGGAGATCTGATCCGTGTGCCGATGCCGGCTTTGACCGAGGAGAGGCGCCGTGATCTGATCAAGGTGGTGAAGGGCGAGGGTGAAGGTGCCAAGGTTGCGGTGCGTAATTTGCGACGTGACGCCATCGCGACGCTCAAGGAAATGCTCAAGAACAAGGAATGCTCGGAGGATGAGGAGCATCGTGCCCAGGATGAAATCCAGAAGCTCACGGACCGCTATGTGGCGGAAATCGACAGGCAGCTCAGCCACAAGGAAACCGATTTGATGGCCATCTAGCCACTGCCGACGAGTGATCAGAATGGCGCGCTTTGCCAGTTCAACCCGAGACGTTCCGACTGCATCGGCAGTCCCTCGTCATGTCGCGATCATCATGGATGGCAATGGCCGTTGGGCCAAGAAACGCCTGTTGCCGCGCGTCGCCGGCCATCATCGTGGTGTTGAAACGGTGCGTATCCTGGTCAGGGCCTGTCTTGAGCGCGGCATCGAATATCTGACGCTGTTTGCTTTCAGTTCGGAGAACTGGCGTCGACCGCCCGAGGAAGTTTCCCTGCTGATGCAGCTTTTCGTCCGCGCTCTCAAGGAAGAGGTCAAGAAGCTCGATCGTAACGGCGTTCGCCTGCGGGTGATCGGCGAACTCGAACGTTTTGATCCTGACCTGCAGGCACTGATCAAGGCCTCGGAGAGCCGTACGGCAGGCAACAGCCGCCTGACCCTGACGATCGCCGCGAATTATGGTGGACGCTGGGACATCCTGCAGGCGATCAACCGCATGTTGAGCAGCAACCCTGAGAAAGGCACCGAATGGCAGGAGGCCGACCTGACGCCGCATCTGGCGATGAGTTATGCGCCGGAACCGGATCTGTTCATCCGTACCGGTGGAGAGCAGCGGATCAGCAATTTCCTGCTCTGGCAACTCGCGTATTCCGAGTTGTACTTTACCGAGGTGCTTTGGCCCGAGTTCGACTCGACTGCCTTTGACGCGGCCCTGGTCTCTTATCAGAAGCGCGAACGCCGCTTCGGGCGCACCAGCGAACAGTTGAGCGGTGTTTCTGCGGCATCACCGACCGGCTCGCGTATCGATGCTTAGGACGCGGGTGATCACCGCGATTGTCCTGTTTGCCGCCTTCTTTGGCGCGCTTTTTTACCTGCCGCCGCTGGGTTGGCTGCTCTTCGTCACCGTGGTCGCCGGCATCGCTGCCTGGGAGTGGGGGGCGCTGATGCGCCTCGGTGCAGCGGGGCAGGTTTCACTGGGAGTCCTGTTGGCCGTCCTGTGTGCAATCGTGGCGGTTCTCGAACCGGCGGCGGTCGGTCTGGGTGCCGGCTTCGACGCTGCCGCCTGGCGTCTCGGGGCCTATTTCTATTTGCCGGCGGCGGTTTTCTGGCTATTGCTGGTGCCGATCTGGCTGCAACGACGCTGGCCTCTTGCCAACCCTGTTCTCGCTCTGGCGACCGGCATGGTACTGCTCCTGCCGGTATGGCTGGCGCTGATACAATTGCGGCAAGCGGGGCCGCTGGCCCTGCTGGCGATCATGGCCATCGTCTGGCTGGCCGATATTGGCGCCTATTTTGCCGGGCGGAGCCTGGGCAAACACAAGCTGGCCCCCGGCATCAGTCCTGGCAAGACCTGGGAAGGTGCGATTGGCGGTGCAGTCGCAGTGCTCGCCTACGGTTTGCTGATGTCATCGAGAATGCCAGACGGCCTGGCGGGGAACCTGCCGCTGTTGTTGCTGGTTCTGGTGGTGTTGACGGCAATCAGCATTCTGGGAGACCTGTTCGAGTCACTGCTCAAGCGCCAGGCGGGGCTCAAGGATAGCAGCAGCATCCTGCCCGGTCACGGCGGGGTGCTCGACCGCATTGACAGTCTTACTTCGACCCTGCCGCTGGTTGCACTGGTCTGGTTGGTGACGCGGCTTTGATGGCTTCCGGGACGGCTGTGCAGCAGCTCACGATCCTCGGATCGACGGGGTCGATCGGGGTCAGCACGCTTGATGTGCTGCGCCGCCACCGGCAACACTATCGCGTCGTCGCTCTTTGTGCACACCGCCAGGCGGACCGCCTCTTCGAACAGTGCCTCGAGTTTCAGCCGTGCCATGCTGTTCTTGACGATGCGGCCCTGGCAGCCAGCCTCGGTGCGCGGCTGACTGCCGCAGGCTGTCCGACCAGGGTCGCGCATGGGCCCGAGGCGCTGATACGGATGGCGCAACTTCCCGAAGTCGATACGGTGATGGCCGCCATCGTTGGCGCAGCCGGCTTGCCGCCCACCCTGGCAGCAGCCGTCGCCGGCAAGAAAATCCTCCTGGCCAACAAGGAAGCCCTGGTCATGGCCGGCTCGGTATTCATGCGGGCCGTGCGAGAAAACGGTGCGACCCTGTTGCCGATTGACAGCGAACACAACGCCATCTTCCAGTCTCTGCCGGCCAACTATGCCGGTAATCTGGCTGCCAGTGGCGTGCAGGGGCTGTTCCTCACCGCATCGGGGGGGCCGTTTCTCGGGATGGCGACTGCCGACCTCGATGCCGTCAGCCCTGACGAAGCCTGCGCGCATCCGAACTGGGTCATGGGACGAAAGATCTCGGTCGATTGTGCGACGATGATGAACAAGGGCCTGGAGGTCATCGAAGCCCACTGGTTGTTCAATGTTCCTGCCGAACGGATTCAGGTGGTCATTCATCCACAAAGCGTGATTCATTCGCTGGTTCAATACGTCGACGGCTCGGTGATCGCCGAACTGGGAAACCCGGACATGCGCACACCGATTGCACATGCCCTGGCCTATCCGCAGCGCATCGCCGCCGGCGTCGAGCCGCTCGACCTCTGCCAGGTCGCCGCACTGCATTTCGAGAGACCCGATCTGGCGCGCTTCCCGTGTCTGGCCCTGGCTTATCGTGCGCTCAGCGAGGGTGGCAGCGCGTCGACGACGCTGAATGCCGCCAACGAAGTGGCGGTGCAGGCCTTTCTTGAACGAAAAATCGCCTTCACGGCAATTGCCCGCGTGATCGCAACGGTCATGGACCAGTTGCCGGCAGGTAAGGCGCCTGGCTCGCTGGCGGAGGTGCTGACAGCCGATCGGGTAGCGCGCGCAGCCGCTGAGCAATGGATTGCGAGAAATTCCTGATGAGTGGTTTTTTCTACTATCTGACTGCTTTTGCACTGGTGCTGGGAATCCTGGTCGTCATCCACGAGTTCGGGCACTATCTCGCTGCGCGCTGGGCCGGGGTCAAGGTCCTGCGCTTTTCGGTCGGTTTTGGCCGGCCACTCTGGTTACGGCGTTGGGGTCAGGACGGGACCGAGTGGGTGATCGCCGCCTTCCCGCTCGGCGGCTATGTCAAAATGCTTGACGAGCGCGAAGGCGAGGTGGCTGCCGAAGAACTGCACCGTAGCTTCAATCGGCAGCCGGTGCGCTGGCGGATGGTGATCGCCGCCGCCGGACCCGCGGCCAACTTCGCGCTGGCCGTTCTGATCTACTGGGGACTTTTCTGGCACGGAACGGAAGAATTCAAGCCGATTCTCGGCAATTCGGCAATCTCCAGTCCTGCTGCCGCGGCCGGGCTGCAAGACGGTGAACAGGTCCTGCGGGTGGGCGGCGAAAAGGTGCAGACCTGGCAGGAGATGCGGTGGCTTCTGCTGCAACGGGCTGCCGAGCAGGACCAGATCGACCTCGAGGTGATCAATGCGGCCAACGAAATCGCCATCCGTCGCCTGGATGTCTCGTCAGTACGCCGCTCGGGCTGGGAGGGAGACGCGCTTGACCAACTGGGCTTTGCTCTTTACCACCCGCGCTTGCCACCGGTACTCGGCAAGGTCAACGTGAACAGTGCTGCGGAAGCTGCCGGACTGCGTTCGGGAGACGAAATCCTGAGCATTGACGAGCAGGCCATCGACAGTTGGGCGGAAGTCGTGCGCGTGGTTCGCCAGTCGCCGGCAAAAACGCTGCGGGTCGAAGTGCTGCGGGATGGCGCGCAGATCGAGATGTCGGTGACACCGGTTGCCGTGGACGAGCGGGGGAGCACCATCGGTCGTATTGGTGCGGCGGTCAGCGACCACCGCCAGGCACGTGCGGCCTTGATGATCACCGTCAGTTACGGGCCCTGGCCAGCGTTTCGAAAGGCAGTCGGCGAGACCTGGGACAAATCGGTGTTTACCCTGCTGATGATCGGCAAAATGGTGACCGGGGAGGTGTCGTGGCGAAATATCAGCGGGCCGGTCACCATTGCCGACTACGCCGGCCAGTCGGCGAGACTGGGAATGGACTACTACCTCAAATTTCTCGCCCTGGTCAGCATCAGCCTCGGCGTCCTCAATCTGCTACCGATCCCGATTCTGGATGGCGGGCATTTGCTGTATTATCTCGTCGAAATCATCAAGCGTGGGCCCGTTTCCGAACGCGCCATGGAAATTGGTCAGCAAATCGGTCTGACCTTGCTGATCATGCTTATGGCGTTTGCCTTCTACAACGACATCAATCGATTACTGTTCTCCGGCTGAGCTTATGAAGAAAAACCTGCGCGCAGGTCTGTTGGCTACCCTTGTTGTCTCTGGCGCAGCGGCAGTGGAACCGTTCACGGTCAAGGACATCCGCCTCGAAGGCATTCAAAGGGTGGAGGCCGGTACGGTTTTCAGCTACCTGCCGGTCAAGGTCGGCGACACGATGACTGACGAAAAGGCCGCACAAGCCATCAAGACCTTGTTCGCCACAGGATTTTTCAAGGATGTCCGGATTGAAATCGATGGTCCGGTGCTGATCGTCGTTCTCGAGGAGCGCCCGGCCATCGCACAGATCGATTTTGTCGGTTTGAAAGAGTTCGAGAAGGATCAGCTGATCAAGGGCCTGAAGGAAGTGGGTGTCGCGGTGTCGCGGACCTTCGACCGCGCCACGCTCGAAAAGGCTGAACAGGAATTGAAACGCCAGTACCTGTCACGCGGCCGCTACGCGGCGACGATCACCACCACGATTACACCGCTGGATCGCAACCGCGTGGCGATCAATTTCAATGTCGATGAAGGCGAGACTGCCAGGATCAAGCAGATCAACATCGTCGGCGCGCAGGCCTTCCGGGAAAAAGAACTGCTTTCCGTTCTGCAGCAGAAGACGCCCAACTGGATCAGTTGGTACACCAAGAGTGACCAGTATTCGAAGCAGAAGTTATCGGCGGATCTCGAAACCTTGCGCTCGTATTACCTCGATCGCGGTTACCTGGAGTTCAGCATCGAGTCGACGCAGGTCTCGATCACTCCAGACAAAAAGGAAATCTATATCACGATCAGCATCAACGAGGGCGATCGCTACTTCGTTTCATCGGTCAAACTGGCGGGCGATCTGACGCTCTCCGACGAAGAGTTCAAGAAAGCGGTCAAGATCAAGCCGGGGGAAGTCTTTTCCCGCGAGAAAGTGAACGAGAGCACCAAAGCCATTGCCGACAAACTGGGTGCCCAAGGTTATGCGTTTGCCAATATCAATGCTGCACCGGAACTCGACAGGGAGAAGCATCTGGTCGCGTTTACGATCTTCGTCGATCCGGGGAAACGGACCTACGTGCGCAGGATCAACGTCACCGGCAACAGCAAGACGCGTGACGAAGTCATTCGTCAGGAAATGCGTCAGATGGAAGGAGCCTGGTACGACGCCGAGCGGGTGGCCGCGTCACGCGAGCGAATCGACCGAACCGGTTATTTTGGCGAGGTCAATGTGGAAACCCCACCGGTGCCCGGAACCATTGACCTGGTTGATGTGAATGTCAATGTGACCGAAAAATCGACGGGCAACATCTCGATCGGTGCCGGCTATTCGAGTGCAGAAAAGATCATCCTCTCCGGATCGATCTCGCAGTCGAACATCTTCGGCAGCGGCAAATTCCTGTCGCTGCAGGTGAACACCGGCAAACTCAACCGCACCCTGGCGATCAACTACACCAATCCCTATTTCACGGTGGATGGCATCAGCCAGGGCTTCGAACTTTACGACCGGCGGGTCAATCCGACCTCGCTGGGTTATGCCTTCCAGTCCGAGTCCATTGGTGGCGGCATCCGCTTCGGCTATCCGATCGGTGAGAAGGAAACACTGAGCTTCGGCTTGGCGATCGATCAGACGACGATCGACATCACGCCCGTCACGGCAGCCACGCCGCCCCAGTACATCAAGTTCCGGGCTGAACATGGTGACTCGAATGTCACGGTACCGGCGACCGTGACGTGGACCAGCGATACCCGGAACAGCTCGATTTATCCGACGGCTGGCGGCATCCAGCGTGCCGCTGTCGAGGTCGCCATCCCGGGCGTGGACCTGTCGTTCTATCGACTGACCTACAAGAACGAACGCTACTTTTCCCTGACCAAGGATCTGGTTCTGGCGCTGATGGGTGAGGTCGGATATGCGAATGGTTTGAGCGGACAGAGCTTGCCGTTCTACAAGAATTTCTACGCCGGCGGTATCGGGTCGGTGCGCGGCTATCAGACCGCCAGTCTCGGTCCGGTGGATCCGCTCTTTCCCGACACCTATCTTGGCGGTACCAGCAAGGCGGTGTTCAATGTCGAGTTGCTGATGCCGCTGCCGGGTTTCGACAAGTCCGTCCGCTTCGGTCCATTCTTTGACGCAGGGAACGTGTTTACCAATCACTATTCCTTCTCGAAGGAAGGCCTGGCGATGTCGGCCGGACTGACTGCGGCCTGGATCTCGCCGCTGGGACCCTTGAAATTCAGCTATGGTCAGCCGATCAACGAAGTCAGTACTGCTAAACTACAGAAGTTCCAGTTCCAGATGGGGACAACCTTTTAATCTAGGAGAATTAGCTTGAAGAAGACGATTGCCAGGCTGCTGGTTGCGTTGATGGCCTCGCTGCCGGTGACTTATGCGTCGGCGGTAGACCAGTTGAAGATCGGTTACGTCAATACCCAGCGTCTTTTCCGAGATGCACCCGCAGCCGTCAAGGCGGCCAAGAAGATCGAGCAGGAATTCTCCAAGCGTGACCAGGATTTGCAGCGCTTGGCCAAACAGGTTCAGGGCTTGCAGGAAGTGCTCGAAAAAGGCGGACTGACGATGTCGGAATCGGATCGTCGCAGCAAGGAAAAGGATCTCGGTGAATTGTCGAGGGAGTTTCAGCGCAAGCAGCGCGAGTTCCGCGAGGATCTGAACCTGCGCCAGAATGAAGAGAATGCAGCAATCATTGAAAAGGCCAACAAGGCGATCAAGCAGCTTGCCGATAACGAGAAGTACGACTTGATCGTTCAGGACGTGGTCTGGGTGAGTCCGAAGCTCGATATCACCGATAAAGTCATCAAGGCCTTGTCCGATCCCCAGCCGGCGAAGTAGCGGCGCCAATTGCTCAGTTCGATGGAGTGCCTGTGTCAGGAGGTCTGCGCCTAGACGAAATCGTCGCTCGTCTGGGAGGGATGTTGCAAGGTGACGGATCGTTGGTCGTTTCGCAAGTCGGTTCGCTGCTCTCGGCCGGGGCAGGTGAAATCGCGTTTATCGCCAGCGCGAAATACCGCGCGCAACTGCACAGGACGAAGGCCGCGGCAGTGATCGTCCCGCCGCAGTTTGCCAACGACACGACGCTGCCCCATATCGTTCATCAGAACCCCTATGCCTACTACGCGCGGGTCGTGGCGCTGCTCAATCCGGCTGTGCCAGGCCGGCCCGGTGTGCATCCCGGCGCAGTGGTCAATTCGCCCTTGCCGACATCCGTGCGCGTCGGGGCAAACGCGGTGATCGGTGACGGGGTGCGCATCGGCGAAAATGTTACTTTATATCCGGGATGTGTGATTGGTGATGGGGTCGCTATTGGCGACGATTCGGTCCTCTACGCGAATGTGGTCGTGTATGACCGCTGCGTGATCGGCCGGCGCGCCGTCATCCATGCTGGCGCAGTGATCGGTGCTGATGGCTTCGGTTTTGCCAAGGATGGCCAGCACTGGGTCAAAATCCAGCAAATCGGCCGCGTGGTGATCGGTGACGACGTCGAGATCGGTGCCAATACCTCGATCGATCGCGGTGCCCTCGAAGATACCGTGATCGGCAACGGCGTCAAGCTCGACAACCAGATTCAGGTCGCCCACAACGTCAGCATTGGCGACCATACCGCGATGGCCGGCTGTGTCGGCATTGCCGGCAGCGCCAGGATCGGTCGTCGATGCACCGTCGGGGGAGCGGCAATGATCAGTGGCCACCTGGAAATTGCCGACGATGTGCATGTCTCGGCCGGTACCCTGGTTGCCAGGAGCCTCAGCCGACCTGGCGCCTATACCGGCATCTTTCCGCTCGCACCACACCACGAGTGGTTACACAACGCGGCACAGATCAAGCGTCTGGCGAAACTTGCCGAGCGCGTTGCCGAACTCGAGAAGACACTCGAACTGATGGGGAAAACGTCTTGAACGCAATGGACATATACGAGATCATCGAGCAATTGCCGCATCGCTACCCCTTTCTGCTGGTCGACCGGGTGCTCGAGTGTGAACCCGGAAAATCCATCCACGCCTACAAGAACGTGAGCATCAACGAACCGTTTTTTGCGGGTCACTTCCCGCATTATCCAGTGATGCCCGGCGTTCTGATCATGGAAGCTCTGGCGCAGGCGGCCGGTATCCTGTCGTTCAAGACGCTCGGCGAAAAGCCCGACATGACCTCGCTGTTCTACTTCGTCGGCATCGACAAGGCGCGTTTCAAGAAGACCGTGGCAGCCGGCGACCAGTTGCATCTGCATGTGGCTATCCAGCGTCAGTTTCGCAACATCTGGAAATTCAGGGCAGAGGCGCGTGTGGACGGCGAGGTCGTGGCAGACGCCGAGTTGATGTGCGCCAAAAGCAACCTGGTCAAGGCCACGGGATGAGTGCGGCCATGATCCATCCCAGTGCCATCATCGAGGCTGGCGCGCAACTCGGTAGCAACGTTTCTGTCGGTGCCTTTTCGATCATCGGCAAGCATGTCGAGATCGGTGACAATACCGTGATCGGCCCACATGTGGTCATTTCGGGTCGGACGCGCATCGGTTGTGACAACCACATCTATCAATTTTCCTCGCTGGGCGGACCTCCTCAGGACAAGAAACACGCGGGTGAGCCGACGTGTCTGGAGATCGGAGACCGCAACACGATTCGCGAGTTCTGCACCTTCAATCTGGGCACCGCCCTTGATGCGGGTGTCACCCGCATGGGCGACGACAACTGGATCATGGCCTATGTGCACATCGCGCATGATTGCCAGGTCGGCAACCGTACCGTGTTTGCCAACAATGCGCAGCTGGCTGGCCATGTGCACATTGGCGACTGGGTGATTCTCGGCGGTTTTTCCGGCGTCCACCAATTCTGCCGCATCGGCGCGCATGCCATGACCGCTGCCGGGACGGTGACCGTGCAGGACATCCCGCCCTTCGTGATGGCTGCCGGCAACACCGCCAGCCCTTTCGGCATCAATGCCGAGGGCTTGAAGCGCCGGGGTTTTTCGCCAGAGGCGATGCTGGCCCTGAAACGTGCCTACCGCACGCTCTACAAATCCGGACTGATGCTCGAAGAAGCGCGCGCCAGGCTCATCGAGGATGCCATCGTACACCCCGAAATCCAGCCGCTGATCGACTTCCTGGCGGTATCGAAGCGCGGCATCATCAGATGACCGCAGGGGTGCTGCGGATTGCCATGGTGGCTGGCGAAGCCTCGGGCGATCTGCTCGCCAGCCAGCTCATCGAGGCCCTGCAGGCCCGATTGCCAAACGCCGTGTTCTATGGTGTCGGAGGCCCGAAAATGCTCGGGCTGGGTTTTGATGCCTGGCATCCGCTCGAGAAACTCTCGGTGCGCGGTTATGTCGAGGTGCTCAGGCATTACCGTGAAATTGCCGCTATTCGCGCGGACCTCAAACGTCGCCTGCTGGCTGATCCGCCCGATGTGTTCATCGGCGTTGATGCCCCGGATTTCAATCTGGGACTGGAGAAGGCACTCAAACAGCGCGGCATTGCGACCATTCACTACGTCAGTCCGTCGATCTGGGCCTGGCGCGGCGGACGCATCCACAAGATTGGCGCGGCGGTGGCGCGAGTGCTGGCGCTGTTTCCCTTTGAACCGGAGATTTACCAGAAGCAAGGAATTCCGGTCAGCTACGTTGGCCATCCACTGGCCGACATGCTGCCGGTCGAAGATGAGCGCGATCGCGCGCGCACGCTGCTTGGTCTGCCTTTGCTGGCTGCCGTTTTTGCGCTCCTGCCGGGCAGCCGGCAATCCGAGTTGCAGTACATGGCCGATACTTTCATCCAAACCGCACTCCGGATCCACGCCGAGATCCCGGATGCGCTGTTTCTCGTGCCGCTGGCGACGCGCGAGACGCGCCGGCTCTTCGAAGCCGCGCTACATCGCTGCCAGGCTCAGGAACGACCGATTCGCCTGCTGTTCGGACATGCGCATCAGGCGATGATGGCCGCCGACGTCGTTCTGGTCGCGAGCGGCACCGCCACCCTCGAGGCGGCACTGCTCAAGCGGCCGATGGTCATCGCCTATAAGATGGCACCGCTGTCCTGGTGGCTGATGCAGCGCATCGGCGGTTATCTGCCCTATTGTGGCTTGCCGAATGTGCTGGCCGGTCGCTTCATCGTTCCCGAGTTCATCCAGGACGATGCGACTCCCGACAATCTCGCGCAGGCGCTGCTCAATCTCTACGCCGACAAGACTGTGTGCGATGGGCTCAAGGCGCAGTTTCGAGCGCTGCATCTGCAACTGCGCCAGAATGCTGCCGAAAAGGCCGCACTGGCGGTGATCGGCTGCCTGCCGCCGTTATTGAGCAAGCATGCTGCTGCAAGTTGAAGGCCTGGTCTGCGGAGTTGACGAGTCCGGCCGTGGCCCGCTCGCCGGGCCGGTGCTGGCCGCCGCCGTGATCCTCGACCCGACGCGGCCGATTGCCGGCCTCAATGACTCGAAAAAGCTTTCCGCCCGGCAGCGCGCGGCACTGGCCGAAGAGATTGGCGCCAAGGCGCTGGCCTGGGCCGTTGCTGCCGCGAACGTCGAGGAAATCGACCGCATCAACATCCTGCAGGCCAGCCTGCTGGCCATGCAACGCGCCGTCAGCGCACTCGCCGCACGGTACCAGATTGCGCCGGTCCGGGTGATGGTCGACGGCAATCGTTGCCCGCAGTTGCCGTACCCCGTTGAGGCCATCGTCGGTGGCGACGGCAAGATCGCGGCCATTGCCGCAGCGTCGATCCTGGCCAAGACCGTACGCGATGCCGGCATGCGCGAGCTGCACACACTGTATCCACAGTACGGATTTGACCGGCACATGGGTTATCCCACCGCCCTGCATCTGGCGGCGCTGCGTGAACACGGTGTGAGCCCCGAGCATCGCCGCAGCTTCGGGCCGGTGGCGCGCCTCGGAACGCCGTGAGACGCATCGTCGCACGGAGCAATCCGCATTACCAGGCGCTCAAGAAACTCTGCGAGAGTGGCCGTGGGCGACGCAAGAGTGGTCGTGTGCTGCTTGACGGCATGCATCTGATCGAAACCTATGGCTGCCACTATGGCATTCCGGAAGAAATTCTGGTCAGCGACAGCGGCGCCGGTCGGCCGGAGATTGCCAGATACCTGGAACGAGGCCGCTCTGCGCAGACGGTCACTTTGCTTTCCGACGCGCTGTTTGGCGAACTGGCGACGGTCGACACCCCGAGCGGCATCATGGCCATCGTTCCGCTCCCTGTCGCAGCGCGCAAGCTCGACCACGCTGCCGATACGGTGTTGCTCGATGGCGTTCAGGATCCCGGCAATGTCGGCTCGATCCTGCGCAGCGCCGCCGCCGCGGGTTTTCGCCAGATCCTGCTGTCGATCGACTGCGCACAGGCCTGGTCGCCGAAGACGCTGCGTGCCGCGATGGGCGCACATTTTCAGCTCGACATTCACGAAGACAGCGACCTTCCCGAGTTCCTCGCGGCCTATCGCGGGCAATCCGTGGCCACCACGCTCGCTGCGTCGGTCAGTCTGTATTCGGTCAGTCTGCAGGGATCGCTGGCCTGGGTCTTTGGCAGCGAGGGTCTGGGCATCAGGCCTGCCGTGCTGGCTGCGACTGACCAGCAATTGCATATCCCGATGCCCGGTGCCACCGAGTCACTGAACGTCGCCGCTGCCGCCGCCATCTGCCTGTTCGAGACGCTGCGCTATCGTAGGGTGGAAGTCTCCCGATGAGGCGTTCCGCCTTCTCCACCCGAGCAAGACCTTCATCCTGCCGCCGCAGCATACGATGTCGCACATACTCATGAGTTTCATGATCGGGAGTGCCTGGAAAAGTCATGACCGTTAGTCGGTCGTCACCTCCTCGGTGCGCACGAGAAAGCTCCTGAGGACGCTCGGTCCGAAGGTCGTAACCATCGCCACATCAGCCGCGTCGCGGCCGCGCGCGATCAGGATGCGACCGATGCGAGGAACGTTGTTGCGCGCATCGAAGGTGTACCAGCGACCGCCGAGGTACACGTCGAACCAACCCGAAAAGTCCATTGGCCCCGGCACCGGCGTGATGCCGATGTCGCCCAGATAGCCGGTGCAGTAGCGGGCCGGTATGTTCATGCAGCGGCAGAAGGTGATGGCCAGATGAGCGTAGTCGCGGCAAACGCCGACGCGCTCGTTGTACACCTCCCAGGCCGTCTTGGTCGGGCGTGCGAACTCGTAACCGAAGCGGATGTGCTGGTGCACGAAATCGCAGATCGCCTGCACGCGTGCCCAACCGGGTGGCGTCTGTCCGAATAGACGCCATGCCTCGGCGGACAGTCGATCGGTTTCGCAATAGCGACTGCCCAGCAGAAAGACCAGCGTCTCTTCCGGCAGATCCTGGAGGGCGATCTGCGGCGCCCCCGGCGCCTGGTCGTCCACGAGACCGGAGTCGCGAACGAGACCGTCGGCGTAGAGGCGGATGTCGCCGCGCGGTGCGATGATTCGGCTACACCAGTTGCCGAAGCCGTCGCGGTAGGCAACCAGAGGGACGGCCGGCTCCGTCAGCAGGTGATCAGGCAGCAGGACGTCATTCATTCGCGAGTAATGGATGTTGAGCGTCAGGATCATCGGTGTCGGCTGCGGGCATTCATAGACGATTTCATAGCCGATGCGGATTTTCATTTGAGGCTCCTTGCGGTGGGCAATTTCATGGAGAAGGGATGACGGAGGAGGGCGCGTGCCGCCTGCAGCGTCGTGACGACGGTCGTGCACAACTTCCGCCAGCCACCGCGGTTGCGCCAGTACGAACGCCTGCTCGAGTTCTATGCCGACATACTGGCCGGCTGGAAAGCAGCGGCGCAGCGCCGAGATCAGTCCGTCGTTCTTTCCCTGGTAGGGATAGTTCGGCGCAGGCGCAGTTCGGGTGCCTGTTCGGCGAATGCCGACTTCCAGCGTGCGGCCGCCTGCACCTCCCCCGGGCGTGCCGGGTCGTACAGCAGGCCGACGTCGGCGCCACGGATCTTGCCGTCGAGAATCGGGGTGAAGCTGTGCGGACTGACCGTCGACAGATGAGGTCGATCGGCATACCCACCGAGAGATTGCTGCGCATCGTCGAGTCGAACGATGCCAGAATGCATTTCACGGCGTCGGCAAGTTTTGTCGAACCTGGACGGTGGTGTCTGATTTCACCTTGCAGCCGGGCCCCGAGGCAATGCATCCAGACGACCCCGGACTCGACATCTTTGGCATTCGCGCAACGCGGACAGGCCTAGCGGAGGCTGCTTCGCCTCTCTGCCCCGGAGAAGGAAACAGCCGCCATGGCGGCTGTTTCCTGCCCGAAGCGGATGGCGAGTCGTGCGCATCGGTTCACGCCTTGACGGCATCCTTGACGGCGGCGGTTGCATCCTTGACGTTTTCCTTCAGGTCGCCGAGACGCTCCTGCACCTTGCCTTCGGCCTGATTCTTCAGGCCCTTTGCCTGCTGCTCGGTGCTACCGGTCAATTTCCCGAATTCTTCCTGAACTTTTCCAGTGAGGTCTTTTACGGCGCCCTTGACTTGATCCTTGTTCATCTTGATCTCCTGATTGCTGATGAGTACTTCTGATATACGAGTCCAATTCGACCCGCTCTGTGAATCACGCAATCCGTTGCTCGTGACCACATGCAAAGCTTAGTCCCAGCCGGAGATCGGCTCTGTACGCTGGCCAACATACGATCCTACGATATTGGGTGCTCCCGGCCGGCGCGCGTACACTCTGCCCCAGCTGCATGCAGCCGTCCGTGCGCCAG
The DNA here is from genome assembly GCF_000584955.1 of Candidatus Accumulibacter vicinus. Taxonomy (NCBI): domain Bacteria; kingdom Pseudomonadati; phylum Pseudomonadota; class Betaproteobacteria; genus Candidatus Accumulibacter; species Candidatus Accumulibacter vicinus. The sequence continues at coordinate 64,800 of NZ_JDSS02000031.1, read as the reverse complement.
CGCACAGACCAGCGGCGGAGCAATCGGTATCTTTCTCTGGCACCCCGTAGCGGCCCCTGCCGGTTCAGATGGTGGGAGGTCGTGCGCCTGCTGCGCCTGCGCATCCGGCCGGTACCGCCGTCCGAAGGATTGGTGCAGGCCCCACAAGAGACGTCGGTCATGCCCGAAGAAGAAAACAATTCCATGCCTGCCGGCGGCGTCACCACCCGGAAGGCGACCCGCAGGATCGCCGCGACGCTGCTGATGCTCTTCCGGTCCGCCCGGCTGGCCTATCGACCACAGCCGCCGAGGAACTCGGCGGGCCTTGAACCCCGGCAGTTGCTGGCCATCCAGGAGGCCGTCAACCGACAACTGCAGCAGGCCAACGCAACCTTGCGCGACAGCGAGGAAAAGCTGGCGGTGACGCTCAATTCGATCGGCGACGCGGTGATCGCGACCGACCACCTGGCGCGTGTCACGCGCCTGAATCCCGTGGCCGAGAAACTCACCGGCTGGACACAGTCGGCCGCCGCCGGCCGTCCGGTGGGCGAGGTCTTTTGCATCATCAACAAGGAAACCCGCCTGCCGGGCACCATCCCGGTGATGGAAACCCTGGCACGTGGGACGATCCAGGGCCTGGCCAACCACACCGTATTGATTGCCGCCGACGGTAGCGAATGCGATATCGCCGACAGTTGCGCCCCGATTCGCGACCGCGACGGCCGGGTGGTCGGCGCCGTACTGGTGTTCCGCGATGTCAGCAAGGACTACGCAGCGCAGCAAGCCTTGCGCGATAGTGCCGCGCTGGTGGCCGCGATTCTCAATACCGTGGTCGACGGCATCATCACGCTGCATGCCCACGGCGGCATCGTCGAGACCGTCAACCCGGCCGCCGAACAGATGTTCGGCTACAGCGCAGCCGATCTCATCGGGCAGGACATCGGGATGCTGATACCCGAGCTTGCCGGGGGTCAGCAGCAAACTTCCCTGGAAGATTACCTGGCGAGCGATGCCGCGCGCGCCATCGGGCGTGGACGCGAGGTGATCGGCAGGCGCAAGGATGGCAGCCTCTTTCCACTCGAGATTGCGGCCAGCGAAATGTGGCTGGGGGGTCAGCGTTACTTCACCGGCATCCTGCGCGACATGACGGCGCGCAAGCAGGCCGAAGCGGCCCTGCTGAAGGCCGGTGCCCTGCAGAGGGCGATTTCGAACAGCGCCAATTATTCGAGCATCGCCACCGACGCCCGCGGCGTCATCCAGATCTTCAGCGTCGGTGCCGAACGCATGCTGGGCTATGCGGCCGCCGACGTGATCAACCGGATCACGCCCGCCGACATTTCCGATCCACAGGAGCTGATCGCCCGTGCCAAGGTGCTCAGCGGCGAGTTCGCCACACCGATCGCGCCGGGCTTCGAAGCCCTGGTATTCAAGGCCTCGCGCGGCATCGGCGATGTCTACGAACTGACCTATATCCGCAAGGACGGCAGCCGCCTGCCGGCGGAAGTGTCGGTGACCGCACTGCGCGACCCGCAGGGCGCGACCATCGGCTACCTGCTGATCGGCACCGACAACACCGAGCGCAAACGCGTCGAAGCCGAGCGCGCGCTGCTCGACCAGGTCCTGCAGGACAAGAACGCCGAACTGGAGAGCGCCCGGTGTGTGGCCGAGAGAGCCAGCCTGGCGAAATCCGAATTTCTGTCGAGCATGAGCCATGAGTTGCGCACGCCGCTGAGCGCGATCCTCGGTTTTGCGCAGCTCATCGAGTCCGGAGCACCGCAGCCGACGTTCCTGCAGAAGCGCAGCATCGACCAGATTCTCAAGGCGGGCTGGTACCTGCTGGAGCTGATCAACGAAATTCTCGACCTGGCGCTGATCGAGTCCGGCAAGCTGTCGCTGTCGGTGGAGCCGGTGTCGCTGAGCGAAGTGATGTACGAGTGCGAGGCGATGGTCGAAGCGCAGGCACAAAGGCGTGGCATCGGCGTGGTCTTTCCCAGTCTGGCGATCCCCCTCTTTGTCAACGCCGACCGGACACGGGTCAAGCAGGTGCTGATCAACCTGCTTTCCAATGCGATCAAGTACAACCGCATGGGTGGAACAGTCACTGTCGAGTGTACCCCGAAACTCCCGGAGTCGATTCGCGTCAGCGTCCGCGACACCGGCGCAGGACTGACGCCGGGCCAGTTGGCGCAGCTTTTCCAGCCCTTCAATCGCCTTGGGCAAAAGGCCAATGACGAGGAAGGCACGGGCATCGGCCTGGTGGTGTGCAAGCGGCTGGTCGAATTGATGGGGGGGGTCATCGGAGTGGAAAGCACCGTCGGCGAGGGCTGCGTGTTCTGGATCGAACTCGATCTGGCCAGCGCCGCGCAGACTGCCACGCAGGTGCTCGAGCCCGCGCCGCTGCTTCAGGCAAAGATTGGTGGCGATGCGGCCCTGCACACCGTACTCTACGTCGAGGACAACCCGGCAAACCTGATGCTGGTCGAGGATCTGGTGGCGCGCCGGCCCGATATCCGCTTGTTGAGTGCCAGGGACGGCAAGCGCGGTATCGAGATCGCGCGTGCTTCGCTGCCGGACGTCATCCTGATGGACATCAACCTGCCGGGGATCAGCGGTGTTCGGGCGCTCAGAATCCTCGCCGAAGATCCGGCAACAGCGCATATTCCGGTGGTCGCGCTGAGTGCCAATGCCATTCCCCGCGATATCGAGAAGGGACTGGAGGCCGGATTCTTTCGCTACCTCACCAAACCGATCAAGGTCAATGAGTTCATGGAGACCCTCGACGTGGCGCTCAAGTTTGCTCAGGCGGAGCTGGCCCGCGCAGCACGAGAGGCACCGGCATGATCATCAGTTGCTCCGAGATTCTCGACGCCAGCATTTTGATCGTCGACGATCAGCAGTCCAACGTGCTTCTGCTCGAACAATTGCTGAGCGAAACCGGCTACCGCTGCGTCGTGTCGACGATGAATCCGCACGAGGTCTGTGCCCTGCATCGCAAGCACCACTACGACCTGATCCTGCTCGACCTGCAGATGCCCGGCATGGATGGATTCGAGGTGATGGAAGGTCTCAAGACCAACGCGGCCGACGCCTACCTGCCGGTGCTGGTGATTACCGCCCAGCCGGGCCACAAGCTGCGCGCCCTGCAGGCCGGCGCCAAGGATTTCGTCAGCAAACCCTTCGATCTGGTCGAAGTCCGCACCCGCATCCACAACCTGCTGGAAGTGCGCCTGTTGTACAGGAAACTCGAGGACTACAACCAGGTGCTCGAACAGACGGTGCAGGAGCGTACTGCTGAGCTGCGCGAAAGCGAAGCGCGCTATCGCAGCCTGACCGAGCTGGCTTCGGACTGGTACTGGGAGCAGGACGAGGAGATGAACTTTACCAAGGTCTCCGGGCCGGTCCTCGAGATGCTCGGAATCCGCGTCGGCCCGCTGCTTGGCGATACCGCCGAGGTGCCGCCCGCCGGCTGGAACGAGGCCGAACGGGAGGTGTTGCAGGCGACCATTGCCGCTCGCCAGCCCTTCCTCGATTTTCTCTTCCACCGGGTCAATGCCGATGGCACGCAACAACAGTTTCGGGTGAGCGGCGAGCCGATGTTCAACCGCTCGTGCCGCTTCATCGGTTACCGGGGAATCGGCGTCGAAGTGACCCCAGGGAACTAGCATCCACAGCCAGAGACGCCAGCCGTGTCCATCCACCCTAGTCCGAGCCAGAACCATCTTCTCGCAGCGCTACCGACAGCCGAGTTCGAACGTCTGGCGGCGCATCTGGAACTCGTGCCGATGCGGCTCGGCAACATGCTCTACGAACCCGGCGGGCAGTTGTCCTACGCCTATTTTCCGACCACGGCGATCATTTCGCTGCACTACGTCATGGCGTCGGGCGCGTCGGCCGAATCCGCCGGGGTCGGCAACGAAGGGGTGGTCGGCATTTCGCTGTTCATGGGCGGGAACACTACGCCCAGTTCTGCGGTGGTGCAGACGGCCGGCCATGCGTACCGGTTGGGCCGCCGCCTGTTGCAACAGGAATTCAACCGCGGCGAACTGCTGCAGCGCCTGTTGCTCCGCTACACACAGGCGCTGATGACCGAGATGGCCCAGACGGCGGCGTGCAACCGTCATCACTCGGTCGAGCAGCAACTCTGCCGCTGGCTGCTGCTGACACTCGATCGCCTGCCGACCGGGGAACTGGTGATGACGCATGAACTGGTGGCCAGCATGCTCGGCGTGCGCCGCGAAACCATTACCGATGTCGCCGGAGAACTGCAGCGCGCCGGCTGCATCCGCTACCGGCGCGGCCACATTGCCATACTTGATCGCCATGGACTGGAAACGCGCGCCTGCGAGTGCTACGCCGTGGTCAGGAAGGAACTGCGGCGCCTGTTGTCGGATGTGCGGTATCGCCAGAGCACGGACTGACGCTATCCGTCAGAGGCGCCCGGTTTTCGCCAGTGGGGTTGGGCCGGTCTCCTGCCTCTGCACTGGCGGGCGGCGCCACGCCAGGCGCAAAGGCGCTAGATCTTGCCCAACACCAGCAGGATGATCAGAATCAGCACCACCAGGCCAAGGCCGCCGCTGGGAGCATAGCCCCAGCCGCGGCTGTGCGGCCAACTCGGAATCGCGCCGATCAGCAGCAGCACCAGAACGATCAGCAGAATTGTTCCCAATGACATTTGATTTCTCCCAACACTGAATGAGCAGAGCAGCCGTGGCTGTGGTCCGCTCATCAATATTGCCCAATAGGGCGCCCAGGTTCTGTACGCTGGCGCACGCCGAGGTCAGTTTCGGATGCGCCCTGGCAATCTCTTGTGCGGCAGGCGTCGCTTCGCGGGGTGGCGGGCAGAAGCGCGGCAAGACGGGCGCGAGTGTGCGCTGGCGTACCGACCGGTGGCTGCCGGCAGCGCACGATGCGCAGCAGAGAACGCTCTGCTGCTTGCTCCCTACCCAGGAAAAACCGGGGCGTCGGAGCAAGCGCCGCCAAGCCGTTCTCGATCGTGGTACGGTGCGCCGGTGATTCCGGCCGCCCCCCATTTCGTTCACTCACTCGCAGCAGGAGACATGATGACCACCGAACTGACCGCCAGGCCTGGAAGCATCGAAGGCACCAAGAACAAGCTCGTGACGGATCTCAAGGGCGTCGTAGACGATGCCGACCACCTCCTGAAGGAAGTCGCCAGCTCGACCGCCGCGGAGTTCTCTGCGGCGCGATCGAGCATCGGCGCCAGGCTGGCCGACGCCAGATATCGGATCGACGATGCCTGTGCCGCGATGACCGACAGGGCCAGAGTCGTTGCCGACGTCACGCAGGAGTACGTGCAGGAGAACCCGTGGAAAGTGCTGGGGGTAACGGCGGCGGTAGCACTTCTCGTCGGCGTCCTGCTCAGCCGCCGCTGAGCCGGGAGGGCATGCACTTAGAGTCGAATCCGACATCAACTTCAGGAGGTTTTCACCGATGAACGGCTATCATGGCTTGCTTCCACCAGCCGCCCTGTTCACCACTGTCGCGGTCGCCGTGGCTGTCTCGCTCAGGCTTGCGCGTGGCAACCGGCGGCCGGAAGCGCAAGACAACTCAGAACTGTACGGCTGGGAAGACGAATGTGGACGCCCGGCGTCGAGGGACAAATCGTACATTCCATCAATACCTGTTCACCGAGAAGCTGATTGCCGATCAGTGAGACTGTCGTCCCCGGTCGTCGCAGAGGTTCTGTCGCCGCTGAAATGACTCACCAAGTGCACCCCGGGTCATGTCCATGAGCGATCCTGCCACCCAGGTGCTGCTCGTCGAGAGCGATACCGCCGATGCCGTACTGATCCAGGCGTCGCTTGCCGGCACGGGCGAAACCTCGTTTTGCGTCGAGCGCGTGACCAGCCTCGCCAGCGCGCTTGCGCGACTGGGCAGCGAGCGATTCGATGTCATCCTGCTCGACCTGACGCTATCGGACAGCCAGGGCATCGGGACCTTCGAGCAGGTCTTCGCGGTGGCACCACAGGCCCTGATCGTCGTGCTCAGCCTGGCCAGCGATGAGCAGACCGCGCGCCAGGCGGTCCAGCGCGGCGCCAGTGATTACCTGGTGAAAGGGCATGTCGACGGCCACTGGCTGCCACGCGCCCTGCGTTACCTGATCGAGCGCCAGGCCGCCCATGACGAACTGCGGGGCAGCGAGGCACGTTTCCGTGCGATCAGCGATGCTTCGCCGCTGGGCATCTTCGTCTCCGATGCGCAGGGGGGTTGCATCTATACCAACGCGGCGTATCACAAGATCTCCGGGCTGAGCTTCGACGAGACGCTCGGTACCCGCTGGAGCCGGGCCATTCACCCGGACGATCGGCAGCGCGTGCTGGCCGAGTGGGGCGAAGCCGTGCGCGGCCTGGCGCCGTTCCAGACCGAGTTCCGCTTCCTGCAGTCCGACCAGAGCATCGTCTGGACGCGCGTCAATAGCGGTGCGATGAGCGACGGGAGAGCACTGCACGGTCGGGTGGAGACGGTTGAGGACATCACCGAACGCAAGGCCGCGGAGTTTGTGTTGCAGGCAGCGGAAGACCGGCTGTTCGAGGAGCGGGAGCGGGCACAGGTGACGCTCAACTCGATCGGGGACGCGGTGCTGTGTACCGATCTCGCGGGCAACGTCAGCTATCTGAATCTGGTCGCCGAGGCGATGACCGGCTGGTCGTACAAGGAAGCCCTGGGCCGGCCGCTGGCGGAGGTGTTCCGGATCATCGACGGCAACACACGCGAGCCGGCGGCAAGTCCCGCCGAGCGTGCGATCCGGCAGAACCGGACTGTCGGACTGGCGGCGGATTGCCTGCTCATCCGCCGTGACGGCTTGGAGTTGGCGATCGAGGATTCCGCCGCCCCGATCCACAACCGTGACGGCCGCGTCGCCGGCGCGGTACTGGTCTTCCACGACGTCAGCGAATCACGGGCGATGGTGCTGAAGATGGCCCACCTGGCACAGCACGACTTCCTCACCGGCCTGCCGAATCGGGCGTTGCTGACCGAACGTCTGGCGCAGGCGATCGGGCTGGCACAGCGACGGCACAAGCAGGTGGGGCTGGTCTTTCTCGACCTGGACTATTTCAAGAACATCAACGACTCGCTGGGACACGCCATCGGCGACCAGGTGCTGCAGTCGGCGGCCGCGCGCCTGACTGCGGCGGTGCGCGCCAGCGACACGGTCTGCCGGCAGGGTGGTGACGAATTCGTGCTCCTCCTGGCCGAAATCGAGCAGCCGCTGGATGCGGCGCTGGTCGCCGAGAAACTGCTCGAAGCCTTTGCCGCGCCGCATCTCATCGGCAAACACGAACTGCACGTCACCCTGAGCATCGGCATCAGCGTCTATCCCGCCGACGGCAACAACGTCGACAGCGTGCTGCAGAACGCCGACACCGCGATGTATCACGCCAAGGCCTGCGGTCGCAACAACTACCAGTTCTTCAGACCGGATATGAACACGCGCGCCGTGCGTCGGCAGTTCCTCGAAAGTGGCCTGCGGCGGGCCCTCAAGCAGGGCGAGTTTCGCCTGCACTATCAGCCACAGATCGATCTTGCTTCAGGTGCGATGAACGGTGCCGAGGCGCTCGTCCGCTGGCTGGATCCGGAACTCGGAGTCGTCTGCCCGGAGCAGTTCGTGCCGGTCGCGGAGGAGTGCGGTCTGATCGTGCCGATCGGCCGCTGGGTGTTGCGCGAGGCCTGCCGACAGACCCGCTGCTGGCTCGATGCGGGTCTGCGCGTCGTGCCGGTGGCGGTCAACATCTCGGCCGTGGAATTCAGGCAGAAGGGCTTTCTCCAGGGGGTGGCGATGATTCTCGAAGAAACCGGTCTGGACCCCCGCTATCTCGAACTGGAACTGACCGAAAGCATTCTCATGCAGAACGCCGAGTGCTCGACATCGGTGCTCGAAGGACTCAAGGCGATGGGCGTGCAACTGGCGATCGATGACTTCGGTACCGGCTACTCGAGCCTGAGCTATCTCCAGCGCTTCCCGATCGATACCCTGAAAATCGACCGCTCATTCGTGCGCGATATCACCATTGACGCCGATGACGCCACCATCGTCAGTGCGGTGATCGGCATGGGAAGGAACCTCAAGCAACGGGTGATTGCCGAAGGCGTCGAAACCCGCGAGCAACTGGCTTTCCTGCGCAGCCGGCAGTGCGACGAGGGGCAGGGCTTCCTGTTCAGTCACCCCCTGTCGCTGGCGGACTTCGCTGACTTGCTGGCCCGCGGCGATGTGGCCGGTATGTGCGCCAGGTGACAGTGTCGGCGCTCGTTCTCGTGCAGACTGTTGGTTGGCCTTCGGACTGCGGCCGCCGCTGAACGGGCGTTCAGTGTCGTCGACCCGCAACGGCGAATCCCTGTTTTCATTCCTCAAAGGAGCAACATCATGCTTGCAGTCAGTCCCGAACTGATCAACTCGATCGAGATCAACCCCAAGGCCTTCATGACCCTTTCGAAAATCGCCTTCTCAAGTGTCGAGCGCCTCGCCACCCTGAACCTCAACGCCACGTGCATTGCCCTGGGGGTCGGCATCCCTTCCTCCGGTTCGCTGTTGAAGATCTCCGACAGCAAGCCGCAGGGTCTGTCCGGCGCCACCGCGGAAACCGTCGCCAACAACGCCGCCGCCTACCTCAAGGGCGTGCAGGAAATCGCCGCCGAAACCCGGAGGGAAGTGACCGCGCTGATCAGCTCCTACTTCCCTGCGCAAGGGCTGGGTGCCAACCCCAGCGCCGGCCGGCTCCAGGGCTTCGAACAGTTCAAGAGCTTTGCGCAGCAGGTGACCGACATGACGACCGCCAACAGCAAGGTGGTTGGCGAGGCGACGGCGCGCATCGCCGATTCGACAGCGTCTCTGGTGCAGAAGGGTTCCTGATCGCCCCCATCGTCGCGTTGCGCAGTGAGTCCCGCCAGCCGGGGCTTTTTTCTGCAAACTCCTTGACTGCGGTGCCGTTTTCTTCGCTCGACTGAGCGATCTGCTCGACACGGGCGGCCAGCCAGAGGTTGCACGATCGAGCGGATGATCAGCAGTGCAACACAAAGCAGGGCAAGTGCGGCGACGATGGCGATAATGCCAATCTTGCGCAGCGTCGACGAACTCGCCGCATCGAACTCCCGGTCGGCTGCTGTGGCTTCCGCCGACATCGAATTCGCCACTTTGTCCAGATGGACGCGAATCTCGCGGACTTCCCGGTCGGCCAGTTCGTCGATCTGGCCGATTTCCTGGTCCACCCGATTCCGGTCGTTGAGTGCGGAGAGCAATTTCTTCTCGAAGATTTTTCGAGGAAGTCCATCCGGATGACCGTGCGCGCGTCATCAAGGGCTCGCGCTGCCCGACCATCCTGATGGGTGGCCTTGCGACGCACTTCGGCGCGCGCATCTGGCGGTCGCTCGCGGCCGACGGCTGGGCTGCCGATGCCCTGCAGATCGTCGAGCAGGGCGGGTCGTGAGACGGCGGCACGGGCGCCGCGTAAGGTCGCCGGCAGGTTGGACAGGCGCGAGGTGGCCGGCCGTCGAGGGGGTCCCGGCCCGGCTTCGCAAGTCTCTGTGCGGCACCGTACAGATTGTCGAAGCGGTTCCGCCTATTGTGATCGAATGGTGTTGACCTGGAATGAAGGTTGCCACCTAGCCTGCCTCGCTGTCGTGCCCGCCACCATGGGCCAGTAGCGCCGGCCGCCGGCAGTTCCTTCCCGGCACGCCGGAATCGGCCAATCTCATCATGCTTACCTCAGGAGAACCATCCATGAACGCAATCAGCAGGTATCTTTCCGCAACTTTTCTCGCCGTGACGCTGCTCACCTCGGTTGCCTGCTCATCGACGCCGAAGCAGGAAGGCACCGGCGAGTACTTTGACGACAGCGTCATCACCACCAAGGTCAAGACGGCGATTTTCAATGAGCCGATGCTGAAGTCCACCGAAATCAACGTTGAAACCTTCAAGGGCGTGGTGCAACTGAGCGGTTTCGTCAGTTCGCAATCGGCGGCGAACAAGGCGGTCGAAGTCGTGCGCGGTGTCGGTGGCGTGAAATCCGTGAAGAACGACATGCGGATCAAGTGAGCACCGGCGGATTGCCGCTGCCAGCGGGCGACGCGTTCGCCGGCAGCGGCGCAGCGGTCATTCTTCGTACGCCATCATCGCCGGCATGTTTGCCGTCATCTACAAGACCCTGCCGGATGCGCCGCTGTCCTGGCGCGACGTCTGGATCGGCGCCGCGTTTACGGCCGGCCTGTTCGTCTTTGGAAAGTTTGCGATCGGCCTGTATCTGGGCAACAGCGGCGTGGCATCGAGCTTCGGTGCCGCCGGATCGCTGATTGCCCTGCTGCTCTGGGTGTATTACTCGGCACGGATCTTCTTCCTGGGTGCCGAGTTTACCCGCCAGTACGCCCTGGGGTTTGGCAGCCTGCATCTTCGGAAGCTGTGCGCCGATGACCTGGCTTGCCGCGATGCCTGTCCCGGGGTCGATTGAACGCTCGCCGATCATGGAAGGGGTACTGAATTGAACGCCGGCAGCAAGCTCAGCAGATACCTGCATCAATTGGCGACACGTTGGCGTGGTGGCGGCTGGCCACTTCCTTCAAGCGACGGCGAAGCGCCGTTGCGAGCGGAGTTGTTCAGCGCCGATCAGATGGAGCAGCACGGCAGGATTCTCGCCGCGGCACACGATCTTGCCGAGATCTACGCCGCGGATCTGTTGCTGGCGCGCCTGGCTGCCAACGAAAGCGCCCTGGTCGGGGTGTGCAGGCGGATGACCGCGGCGGTCACCGAGAACTGCCGAATCACTCCGGCCGCGGAATGGCTGCTCGACAATTTTTACCTCATCGAAGAGCAGATCAGCACCGCCAAGCGGCACCTGCCCAAGGGCTACAGCCGGGAACTGCCGCGCCTGGCGCGCGGGCCGTCGGCCGGCTGTCCGCGGGTCTATGATATTGCCCTGGAAATCATCGCGCACGGCGACGGACGCGTGGCTACCGAAAGCCTCGGTCGCTTCGTCGCCGCCTATCAGGCCGTCACCGCCCTCAAGCTTGGTGAGTTGTGGGCCATCCCGATCATGCTGCGATTGGCGCTGATCGAAAATCTCCGGCGTGTCGGGGTACGCATCGCGTCGGGTTGGGACGAAAGAAATCTGGCCGATTCCTGGGCAGACCGGATGACCGAGATTGCCGAGAAGGACCCGAAAAGTCTGATCCTGGTGATCGCCGACATGGCGCGCTCCAGTCCGCCGATGGTCGGCGCCTTCGTCGCCGAGCTGGCGCGCCGCTTGCAGGGGAGGGGCCCGGCGCTGGCCCTGCCCTTGACCTGGATCGAGCAGCGCCTCTCCGAATCGGGCCTGACGATCGAACAACTGGTGCAGTCCGAAAATCAGCGCCAGGCCGCCGATCAGGTTTCGATCAGCAACAGCATCGGCAGCCTGCGGGTGCTTGGGGCGATCGACTGGCGCGAGTTCGTCGAGACCACCAGTGTCGTCGAGCGTGCTTTGCGGGAAGATCCGGCGGGCGTTTATGGCCGGATGGATTTTGCCACCCGCGATCGCTACCGCCACGCCACCGAGGAGATTGCCAGGAAGAGCCCCCTGTCGGAGGGCGAAGTGGCCCGCCAGGCGGTCGAGCTGGCGCGTGCGGCGGCGCTTGCCGAAGCGGCCAGCGGCTTCGGCGAACGCGCGCGGCACGTCGGCTTCTATCTGATCGACCAGGGCTTGCCGGAACTGGAGCGGGCGGCCGAAGTCCGCCATTCCGGCGCAGCCGTTCTGCGTCGAACAGCGGGTCGTTTCCCCCTCCCGCTGTATCTGGGCGGCATCGTGCTGCTCAGCGTAGTCTTCAGTGTCGGCCTGCTCGCCCAGGCTCTGGCTTTCGGCATGCCGGCGTGGTGGCTGCCGCCGCTCGGCCTGCTCGGGTTGCTGGCGGTGAGCCACCTGGCCGTGGCACTGGTCAACTGGCTGGCGACGTTGCTGGTGACGCCACATCCCCTGCCGCGGATGGATTTCTCTCTGGGGATACCGGCAAACGCGCGTACGCTGGTGGTGGTGCCGACGCTGCTCGGCAGCGCCGGGAACGTCGAAGAGTTGATCGAGGCGCTGGAGGTCCGCTTCCTGGCGAATCGCGACGAGCGCCTGCATTTCGGCCTATTGACCGATTTCCGCGACGCCCAACAGGAATCGCTGACGGCCGACGGACCCTTGCTGGAACTGGCCAGGTGCCGAATCGACGAGCTCAACGAGAAGTACGGCGACAGCCGTGGCGGGGACATTTTCTTCCTGTTCCATCGCCCGCGGCTGTGGAATCGGCACGACCGCATCTGGATGGCTTACGAGCGCAAGCGCGGCAAGCTGGGAGCGTTGAACGCGCTGTTGCGTACGGGTAGCGGGGACGGGTTCTCGCTCGTCGTCGGAAACACCGCTGTATTGTCCGACGTCCAGTACGTGATCACCCTGGACACCGATACGCAGTTGCCGCGTGACGCGGCGCGGCAATTCGTCGGCGCCATGGCGCACCCGCTCAACCGTCCCTATTACGACCCAGTGAAACAGCGGGTCACGGCCGGCTATGGCATTCTGCAACCGCGCGTGGCGGTCAGTCTGCCGGGAACGAACCGCTCGCGCTATGCGCGACTGTATGGCGGTGAGCCGGGCATCGACCCGTACACGCGGGTAGCCTCGGATGTCTACCAGGACGTGTTCGGCGAAGGTTCGTTCATCGGCAAGGGGATCTATGACGTCGATGCCTTCGAGCAGGCGCTTGGCACGCGCTTTCCGGAGAATCGCATTCTCAGTCACGATCTGCTTGAGGGATGCTACGCCCGCGCCGGGCTGTTGAGCGATGTGCAGTTGT
>NZ_JDSS02000031.1:50375-51952 GCF_000584955.1 Candidatus Accumulibacter vicinus | reverse complement strand
GCAGGCGAGGACGGCGGGGCGAGTCCCTGCCGGCAGGCCAATCCGCTGTCGCAACTGTCGCAATGGAAGCTGATCGACAACCTGCGCCGCAGTCTCGTTGCCGCGGCACTGACCCTGCTGTTGCTGCTGGGATGGACATGGCTGGCATCGGCCTGGTCATGGACCCTGTCGGTGCTCGGGATCATGCTGCTGGCCCCCGGCTGCGCGGTGATCCTCGAACTGTTTCGCAAGCCGGGCGAGGTGCTGCTGCGGCAGCATCTGGCGGCGGTGGCAAGCTCGGCGACACGGCACCTCCGGCAGGTCGTCTTCGAGTTTGCCTGTCTCCCGTACGAGGCGTTCTACAGTCTGGATGCGATCGTGCGTACGTACTGGCGAATGCTGGTCACGCATCGGCGCCTGCTCGAATGGACTCCTTCGGTCGATGCCGAACGCGCTGCCGCCAGGCGAGGCCGCAGCGAACTTGCCGCTTTGTTGCGGGCGATGTGGGTAGCGCCCACCCTGGCTTCGGCAGCCGCGTTGCATCTGGCCCTGTCGACGCCGGCGATGTTGCTGGTGGCGGCTCCGGTTCTGCTCCTGTGGTTCGCCTCGCCGCTGCTCGCCTGGTGGATCAGCCGCCCGCTGACGCGCCGCACGGCGATCCTGAGCAGCGCACAGATCCTTTTCCTGCGCGCGCTGTCGCGTCGCACCTGGGCGTTCTTCGACACCTTCGTCGGCCCGGAAGATCATTGGCTACCGCCGGACAACTACCAGAAGTATCGCGTCGCTGCCATCGCCCATCGCACCTCGCCGACCAACATCGGCATGGCGCTGCTGGCGAATCTTTCGGCCTACGACTTCGGCTATCTTTCGACCGGCCAACTGGTCGAGCGCACGGCCAATACCCTGCGCACCCTGCACGCGCTGCAACGACATCGCGGCCACTTCTACAACTGGTACGACACGCTGACGCTGCGGCCGCTGCCCCCCTTGTACATTTCGACGGTGGACAGCGGCAACCTGGCCGGCCATCTGTTGACCCTGCGCGCGGGCCTGCTGGCGCTGGCCGACGACCGGATACTGATGACGCGGTTGTTCGACGGTCTCGGCGACACCTTCAGGATTCTGACGATGGCGGCGGACGGTAGCGCGACGGTGTCGATGGCAGCATTCCGGAAAGAACTGGAAACGGCGGCGTCGGCCCCACCGGCAACGCTGATGGCTGCCTGGTCACAACTAGAGAGGCTGGCCAGCGCTGCCGCCGGGATCGCCTCCCGGATCACGGCCGGCCTGGCGGACATGCCAATGACTGCGCCCGCGGGCGAAGCACTGGACTGGGCACAGGCGCTGGACCGGCAATGCCAGGCCGCCGTGGCGGAGCTGAGTTTCCTGTCGCCGTGGCTGGCGCTGCCGGCGCCGCCGGTCGGGATGGCCGCGCAGTTGACCCAGGTCGACGCGCTTGCCGCCCTCGATGCCATCCCGACGCTACGCGGGTTGGCGCAGCTGGAGGCCACCCTGCTGCCCCACCTCGCGGCTCTGCTGGACAGCAAGACGACGCCCAGCCACCGCGACTGGCTCAGCGAGCTGCAGCGGCAGGGCGA
>NZ_JDSS02000031.1:44550-50003 GCF_000584955.1 Candidatus Accumulibacter vicinus | reverse complement strand
GCGAATCCGGAGATTTTGCCTGCCTGGAGTATGACTTTCTGTTCGACAGCACACGGCATCTGCTGAGCATCGGCTACAACGTCACCGAGCAGCGAGCGGACGCGAGTTGCTACGACCTGCTGGCTTCGGAGGCGCGCCTGTCGTGTTTCGTGGCCATTGCGCAGGGGCAGGTGCCGCAGGAGAGCTGGTTCGCCCTGGGGCGCCTGCTGACCAGTACCAGCGGCGAACCGGTGCTGCTGTCCTGGAGCGGTTCGATGTTCGAGTACCTGATGCCGCTGCTGGTCATGCCGACCTACGACAACACGTTGCTCGACCAGACCTGCAAGGCGGCGGTGGCAAGGCAGATCGAGTACGGTGGCCATCGCGGCGTGCCCTGGGGGATCTCGGAGTCGGGCTACAACACGGTCGACGTGCATCTGAACTACCAGTATCGCGCCTTCGGGGTGCCCGGACTGGGGCTCAAGCGCGGGCTGGCGCAGGATCTGGTCATCGCCCCCTATGCCTCGGCGCTGGCGCTGATGGTGGCTCCCGAGCAGGCCTGCGACAATCTGCAGCGACTCGCGGCCGAGGGCTTCATCGGCCATTTCGGTTTCTTCGAAGCCATCGATTACACGCCGGCCCGCCAGCGACGTGGGCAAGCGCGCGCGCTGGTGCGCTCCTACATGGCCCATCACCAGGGCATGAGCCTGCTGGCGCTGGCCTACCTGCTCCTGGATCGTCCGATGCAGCGGCGGTTCGAGTCGGATCGGCTGTTCCAGGCAGTCATGCTGCTGCTCCAGGAGCGGATTCCGAAGGCGACGGAACTGTTTGCGCACACCGCCAACCTCTCCGATACGCGCGCGCTGTCGATTGCCGAGGCGGTGCCAATTCGCGTCTTCAGCAGCCCGGATACGCCGACACCCGAAGTGCAGTTGCTGTCGAACGGCCGCTACCACGTGATGGTCAGCAACGCCGGCGGTGGCTACAGCCGCTGGAAAGAACTCGCCGTGACGCGCTGGCGCGAAGACGGGACCTGCGACCACTGGGGGAGCTTTTGTTACATTCGCGAACTGGCGGGCGAGGAAAGCGGCGAGTTCTGGTCGACCGCCTATCAACCGACGCTCAAACGACCCGAGACGTACGAAGCGATCTTCTCCGAAGGGCGGGCCGAGTTTCGCCGCCGCGATGCCGTGCGCAGCGGCTCCGGGGCGATCGAGACCTATACCGAGATCGTCGTCTCTCCGGA
Organism: Candidatus Accumulibacter vicinus; assembly: GCF_000584955.1. Classification (NCBI taxonomy): domain Bacteria; kingdom Pseudomonadati; phylum Pseudomonadota; class Betaproteobacteria; genus Candidatus Accumulibacter; species Candidatus Accumulibacter vicinus. Next base: position 48,778 of record NZ_JDSS02000031.1, on the reverse strand, counting down.
GGATGACATTGAAGTGCGTCGGGTCCGGGTGAGCAATCGATCGCGGCAACGCCGGGAAATCGAAGTCACCAGTTACGCTGAAGTGGTGCTCGCATCGCCGGCGGCGGACGCGCTGCATCCGGCCTTCAGCAATCTCTTCGTGCGCACCGAGATCCTGCGCGAGCGATGCGCGATCCTGTGCACGCGTCGGCCGCGCTCGCGCAGTGAACAGTCCCCGTGGATGCTGCACCTGGTTGCGGTGCACGGTGTCGAGCCCGGCCAGGCGAGCTACGAAACCGATCGCCTGCGTTTTCTCGGTCGCACGCGCAGCACCGCTGCGCCGCTGGCCATGCGCGAGACCACGCCGCTTGCGGGCAGCGAGGGGTCGGTGCTCGACCCGATCGTCGCCATTCGCCATCTGGTGGCTCTGGATCCGGAGCAGACGGTAACCATCGATATCGTGTCGGGCGTCGCCGACACGCGCGACCTCGCGGTCAGCCTGGTTGAAAAATACCAGGACCGGCATCTCGCCGACCGTGTCTTCGATCTGGTCTGGACGCACAGCCAAGTGGTCCTGCAGCAACTCAACGCCACCGAAGCCGAGTCGCAACTATACGTGCGGCTGGCCAGTCCGGTGATCTACGCCAATGCCTCGCTACGCGCCAGCGCCGACGTACTGAGCAAGAATCGTCGGGGGCAGTCCGGGCTGTGGGGTTACGCCATCTCCGGCGATCTGCCGATCGTGCTGCTGCAGATTGCCGACGGTGCCAATATCGATCTCGTCCGCCAGCTGGTTCAGGCGCATGCCTACTGGCGTCGGAAAGGGCTGGCGGTAGACCTGGTGATCTGGAATGAGGATCACGCCGGCTATCGGCAGCAACTGCAGGAGCAGATCATGGGATTGATTGCCTCGGGCGTTGGGGCGAGCCTGATCGATCGGCCGGGGGGAATCTTCGTGCGCCAGGCGGAACAAATATCCAGCGAGGACCGCATCCTGTTCCAGTCGGTCGCCCGGGCGGTGATTATCGACAGCCGGGGAACCCTGGCGGAACAGCTCGACCACCGTGGCCCAATGGAACCACGACCGCCGCTGTTGCGGACCAGACGAACGCATCGCCCCGAGTTTCCCGCCGCCGCGGCGCCGAGTCCGGAACTGATCCTGGGCAATGGCCTGGGAGGATTCGCCCTGGATGGTCGCGAGTACGTCACCATTCTTGCACCGGAGCAGGTGACGCCGGCGCCGTGGGTCAACGTCCTGGCGAATCCGCATTTCGGCAGCGTCATTTCGGAAAGCGGCGTCGCCTATACCTGGGGCGAGAACGCGCACGAATTCCGTCTGACCCCGTGGCACAATGACCCGGTGACCGATGCGGGCGGCGAAGCGCTCTACCTGCGCGATGAAAGGACCGGCCAGTTCTGGTCGCCGACACCGCTGCCCGTGCGCGCGACGGCGCCCTGTGTGATCCGGCACGGGTTCGGCTACAGCGTGTTCTCGACCCGCTCGGACGGCATCTGCTCGGAACTGTGGGTGTACGTGGCCATCGACGCGGCGGTCAAGTTCTCGGTGTTGAAAGTGCGCAATGAATCGGGCCGGCCGCGCCGACTCTCGGCGACTGGCTATGTGGAGTGGGTGCTGGGCGATCTGCGCGCCAAATCGGCAATGCATGTCAATACCGAAATCGACCCGAGAAGCGGCACGCTCTACGCGCGCAACCCGTACAGTCCCGAGTTCGCCGATCGGGTGGCCTTTTTCGACGTCGATGACCCGCTGCGCAAGCTCAGCGGCGACCGCGCGGAATTCATCGGGCGCAACGGCTCGCTACGCGATCCGGCTGCCCTGCATCGCTGGGGTCTTTCCGGCAAGGTGGGGGCTGGCCTGGATCCCTGCGGCGCGATCCAGGTCGGTTTCGACCTCGCCGACGGGCAGGAGCGGGAGGTCGTCTTCCGCCTCGGTGTCGGCCGCAACGCCTACGAAGCCAACAAGCTGATGCGGCGCTTTCGCGGCGGCCTGGCGGCACACGGCGCGCTCGCAGCCGTCCGGCAGTACTGGCAGCACACGCTCGGTGCCGTGCAGGTGAGCACCCCCGACCCGGCGATCGATGTGCTGGTCAATGGCTGGCTGGTCTACCAGACGCTGGCCTGCCGTCTCTGGGCGCGTAGCGGCTACTACCAGTCGGGCGGCGCCTTCGGGTTCCGCGACCAGTTGCAGGACGTGATGGCGCTGATCCACGCCGAGCCTGGGCTGGTGCGGGAGCATCTGCTGCTGTGCGCCAGCCGGCAGTTCCTGGAAGGCGACGTCCAGCACTGGTGGCATCCACCGTCGGGCCGAGGGGTGCGTACGCACTGTTCGGACGACTATCTCTGGCTGCCGCTGGCCATCTGCCGCTACGTCGGTGCCAGCGGCGATACCGGTGTGCTCGACGAGCCCGTGCCTTTCCTGGAAGGTCGCCCGGTGAATCCAGAGGATGATTCCTACTATGATCTTCCGAGCCGCTCGGCCGCGGCCGCCAGTCTTTACGAGCACGGCGTGTGCGCGATCCGGCACGGTCTGCGCTTTGGCGAGCATGGCCTGCCGTTGATGGGTTCCGGCGACTGGAACGACGGCATGAATCTGGTCGGGATGCAGGGCCGGGGCGAGAGCGTCTGGCTGGGCTTTTTCCTGTGCGAAGTCCTCAGGCAGTTCGCCAGGCTCGCCGACGCGTATGGCGACACTGTCTTCGCCGAACGCTGCCAGGTAGAGGGGCATCGTCTGCGTGGGAACATCGAGCAGCATGCCTGGGATGGCGGCTGGTACCGTCGCGCCTGGTTTGACGATGGCACGGCGCTCGGTTCGGCGGGCAATGTGGAGTGCCAGATCGACTCGATCTCGCAGAGCTGGTCAGTGCTGTCCGGGGCGGCCGAAGGGCTGGGCCAGCTCGCACGCTCGCGCCAGGCGATGCAGGCCGTCGACGAGCGGTTGGTGCGCCGCGAGTACGCGCTCGTCCAGTTGCTCGATCCGCCCTTTGACCAGTCGAACCTCGATCCCGGCTACATCCGGGGCTACGTGCCGGGAGTGCGGGAGAACGGCGGGCAGTACACCCACGGGGCAGTCTGGGCGGCGATGGCCTTTGCCGAACTCGGTGAGGGCGAGCGCGCCTGGGAATTGCTGAGCATGATCAACCCGCTGAGTCACTCCCGCTCAGCGGCGGGGGCTGCGGCCTACAAGGTCGAGCCCTACGTCGTCGCCGCCGACGTTTATGCACTCAGCCCGCACATCGGTCGCGGCGGGTGGAGTTGGTACACCGGCTCGGCGGGCTGGATGTACCGGCTGGTCGTCGAATCGCTGCTTGGGCTGCGGCGCGACGGCGAGCAAATGCATCTCGCTCCCTGCCTGCCCAGGGAGTGGCCAGGATTCAGCATTCGCTATCGCTATCGCGAGACGACCTATCACATCACGGTGACGCAAACACGCGCCGACGCCAGCCTGAAGAGTGGCGTGACCGGTATGACGGTTGATGGGGTCGAGCACGACGATCAGACCATTGCCTTGTTCGACGATCATCGTGAGCATCGGGTCGAGGTCAGCGTACGCGGGCAATGAGCGCCACCCGACGCGGTCGCCCTCGACCAGATCTGCCGGCGCACGCGGTGGAAGGCAATCCGGCCGCCGTCCCGTTTTCCGATGGGAGCGTACAGATCACCCCTGTTTGGTGTCAAAACGAGCAGACCTCGCTCGCCTCAGAATCTACTTGATTTGCGACTTGAAGTAACTGAATGAATGGATGAATGCGTCGCGTATCTTTTCCATTTCCGCGACCATTTTCTCCCATGAATCTTCGCCTGCTGCCTTGAGTTCCTCAAGTTTGGCGACTGCCAATTCGGATTGCTGGCGCAGTTTGGCCATCTCGGCCTCGTATTTCACCAGCGCCTCGGCCTTGGTTTCCTGGGTCCGCGCCTGCAATTCATCGATCTTGGTGTTGAACTCGTCGAGTTGCAGTTTGATTTTCGCGGTGTATTCTTCTCTTGTCAGCATGATCATGGTTCCCTGTTGTCTGAAAGTGGAAGGCCTGGTTCGGGGGAGGGCGGGAGTTCGTCTCCCGCCTGGCCCCTGCTCCAGTCCATTCTCACTATAGCCAGCAGCGAAGCCGGTTTCTGTTCGTTCGCGCACATAGCGGGGAGGGGACTTCCCGACAGGCGACCGCTCGTCAGGCCTCCCCGGCAGCGGGCCTGGCAGGCGCTCAACCCGGCGAGGAAACGTCGGTCGCCGGCG
>NZ_JDSS02000031.1:37631-44525 GCF_000584955.1 Candidatus Accumulibacter vicinus | reverse complement strand
CTTGGCCGGCCACCCAGCAGCCCCTCGTGATCGGCGAGCCGCTCGCCGATCACGACGCCCTGGTCGTCGATATGGAACAGACGCAACTCGTTGGTGTGCGCGCTCGCGCGCACTTTCACCACGGCCATCACTCGCCGCAGGCAACTGTCCACCTCGATATAACGCTGCACGATGATCGCATCGGTCAGGAAGGCCGTGCCGTAGGGGCTGAAGCGCAGATCGTTGTAGCGGTCCTCCAGCTCCGAGGTCATCAGGACCGTGACGCCGGTGCTGGCCAGGGCCGACACCATGCGCGACAGCGATTCCCGGAAATTGTCACGGAAGGTGGGCGCCAGGGCAAGTTCAAAGCCGGAGAGCGAATCGATGACGACACGCGTCGCCCTGATCCGGTGGATTTCCGTGATCAGCAGCATCGCAATCTCGTCAACCGATAGTGCCGCGGCGCGCGTGTCGACGACGCCGACCCGGCCGCTCTCGATCAGATCGACCATGGCGCGGCCGCGCGAGTGGTTGGGCCGCTGTTCGAAAGCCGCGATCACCCCCGTCTCACCGCCGCGCGCGCCCTCGGCCAGAAAGGCGGCGGCCAGGATGCTCTTGCCCGACCCCGACGGGCCGGCGACCAGCAAGGAGTAGCCGCGCGGCAGACCGCCGCCCATCATCTCGTCCAGGCCGGGCACGCCCATCCGCAGGCGATCGCCGAAGGACGCCACCGATGGTGGAGGAGCCGGCATGGCGAGTTGCGGCGGAGCGAAGACGTGAATTCCCGCCGAGCTGATGCGAAAGGTGTGCAATCCCGGCAGGGTGCACTGCCCGCGCATCTTCATGATCTCCAGCTTGCGGACCATGGAGTTGCCCTGCACACTCTGGCGCAGCCAGAACAGCCCGTCGGTGACGGTGAGGATCGGGTTCTGATCGTTCTCGCTGAAGTAGCCTCCGATCAGGAAGGTCGTGGCCTGCCAGCTCGCCATCAGTACGCCGAGATCCTGGACGAATTGTTGTAGGCCGACGAGCGACTTGCCTTCATCGCGACTGGCGAGGACCACCGACGTAAAAGAATCCACGAAGACCAGTCCCGGCTGGCGTTCCTCGACTTCCGCGACGATGCGCCCGAGTACCCTGGCGATGTCGCCCGAGGCCGTGTCTTCCGCCAGGTTGATGAAGCGGACACTGTGGTTGAGCTTGTCGAGGTCGAAGAAGTCGAACTGCTGCTGGTAGCGCAACATTTTCAGCGGCGGCTCACCAATGGCCGTGAAGTAGAGTGCCGGGCGCTCGGGCGTCGCCAGCGCGAACATGATCTGGTGCGCCAGGGTGGTCTTGCCGCATCCGGGCTGGCCGGCGATGAGATTGAAGGAGAACTCGGGCAGGCCGCCTCCGAGCACTTCGTCCAGCCCCGGCACGCCGGTTCGTAGCTGCTTGATCGTCACTTTTCCGAAAGTCATGGCAAGTCATCCTGCGCGGCATGGCCGCTTGAAGGGTTGTCGAAGAGCGCCCTGGGCAGCCGTCGGGTGGGCAGAGAGAGCAAGCTCAGGTTGCCTTGCTTGCCGGCAGCAGGCGATCGTATTCCTTCTTGACGACGCCGTAGCACTCGCAACTGCGCCGTTCGAGCCCGGGACGGTCAAGTACCGTGATGTGCCCACGCCGGTAGTCGATCAGGCCGGCCTTGTGCAACTGGCCAGCAGCCTCGGTGACCCCTTCACGGCGAACGCCCAGCATGTTGGCAATGAGTTCCTGCGTCATCACCAGTTCGTCCGAAGCTAAGCGGTCCAGGCTCAACAACAGCCAGCGGCACAGTTGCTGATCCACCGAATGGTGCCGGTTGCAGGCCACCGTCTGCGCCATCTGGGTGATCAGGGCCTGCGTATAGCGCAGCAGGAGGTGCATCACGGAACCGGCGCGGTTGAACTCCAGGAGCAGCAGGTGCGCCTTCAGGGAGAATCCCCGGCCAGCGCTCTGCACCACCGCCCGGCTAGGCGTCGAGTCGCCCCCCATGAACAAGGAAACGCCGACGATGCCTTCGTGGCCCACGACGGAGATCTCGGCCGAGGCGCCGTCTTCCATCACCGACAGCAGCGAAACGATCGCCGTGGTCGGGAAATAGACGTGGCTCAGGCGTCTTCCGGACTCGTAAAGCACCTTGCCGAGGGGCAGGTCCACGGGTTCGAGCTGTGGCAGCCAGCGGGCCAGGTCGGCGTCCGGTAGTGCGGCAAGCAATTTGTTTTCCAGGGGGTCTTCCTGATGGTCGCCAGGCAAGGCCACGCTCCTCTCCAACGCGGTAGAACTGCCAAGCGCGAGTATACCCCACGTACCCCGACTCCGGTGCGGGCGCGCGCATCGGCGTCCCCACTTCACCGCGATTCTTCCGGATCTGCGCGCGCGATCCGGATTGACCGCTCGCGCCAACGGGAGAGCATGCAGGACCACGGCGACGGCCGGCGAGATCATATGTACGCAGGCGCACAGACACTTGCGGACCGTGACGAGGAGAATGCCTGTTGAGTTCAGCAAGCAGCGACAAGCGCGCTGGCCGAACCCGTCAAGGCCCGGTTTGAGCGCTTGCTTGACCGGGGAAACCCCAAATACAACCTGGAATGGATAATCGACATGCTCTACACAATCGCCGTCGTTCTCATCGTCCTGTGGCTCGTGGGTTTGGTTTCTTCCTACACCATGGGTGGCTTCATTCATATTCTCCTGGTGATTGCCATCGTCTCGATCCTGGTCAACGTCATTAGCGGGCGGCGTTCCGGCTGACGCCAGCATGACCATGAAGAAGGACACCCGGAAGATGAAAAAAACCATGAGCACCAGCAGGTTCTTCCTGCTTTCCCTGGCACTGGTCGCAAGCGCGACGGCTGCCTATGGCCTTGGCCGTCGCACCCGGCGTCTGGAGAAATACCAGCTCGAAGAAGGTTTGCGTAACTGGGAGGACGAGGGCGGGAACCTGGCGCCACCCGCCGATCAGGCCGTGCCGTCCATCGCCGCTCCTCAGAGCGTTGGCCCGAGTCTCTGACACCGGAATCGCGAGGACGCCCCCCTGTTCCCGCGCCGCTTTGCCGCCGGACGGCCACATCGGCTTCGCGTTTTCTGGCCTCGACCTGATGCGCAGCCCACTTGCAGGCGTTGTCGAGCAGGTTTCTGCCGGCATGCCGTCATGCCGTCATGGGTCTGGTCGATCTGCCAATAGCAGCCGGAGCAGAGCCGACTCAGGCGTCGGTCGTTGAGGGGCAGCGCAAGGCTTGCGTGTGCCCTTTTCCGTTGAGGGTCAACTTTTACAAAGCCATCGAACCCCAACTGAATGCCGGCTGCTGACCGATGGAAAACGTCATCGGTCGAGGAAATCGGCATGGACCGGGTCTACCGAACGCACAAGTGGGCCGGCATCCTGGCCATTTCCTTTGCCGCGATGCACAGGCTGATCGAGTTGTCGGGTGACATCCTCAAAACGACCGTCGGTCGCGAGGGTCGCTTGCCGAAGGAAAAATTGGCATCATGCCCTTCCTCGCCTGGCTGGAGTCGCTGCAGACCGATCCCGATGCGGCACCTGCGGCCGACCTGCACTACTGCACCCGCGATCAGGTGACCGATGCTTTTGTGCCGCGTCTCGAAGGCCTCTGTGCGAAGCTGCCCCGCATTCATCTTCATATTCACGGCGCACGGCAGGGAGCGACCTTGCAGGCGGCTTTGCTGGGCGAAGCAAGAAATGCGGAAATCTGGTTCTGCGGTCCGCGCGGGCTGGCCGATTCCTTGCTCAATGGCTTACGTGCCATGGGCGGGCCAGGGCGCTTCCATCAGGAGGCCTTCGAGATGAGCTGACGCGGGAGCTCGCTCGAAGAGTACGGACAATATTTCGATGATCCGGAGTTCAAGCCGATCAAGCACTGAGCCATTTGCCAAAGGCTGGTCAGAGAACCACCCGGCAAGCCGATGCTGATCGCGAGGTAATCCGCGTCAGCGCGCGGCGGAAGGCTGCAGCGACCTATCAGGGCGCTTCGTTGCCGTGCTTGCCGCTTGCGGTGCGGTCGCGCCGGCCGACTTTTCGCCTGGCGTACAGATTCATCAAGGGCGTCACGGAGATGCCATGGATGACGATCGAAACGGCCACGGTGGTCAGGGTAAGCGTGATCGCCTGGTCGACGACGGGGCCGGACAGGCCGTGGTTGAGGGCGAACATCAGATAGTAGATCGACCCGATGCCCCGGATGCCGAACCAGGAGATCAGAAGGCGCTGATCGCGAGACACCGCTTCTCCAAGCAAGCCAACCCACACCGATAGTGGGCGCAGCACCCCGAACAGCAGCAGCAGGAAGCCGAGCGTGGCCCAGTCGACGCGAACATAGGGCAGCATCGCGCCAACCACCAGAACGATGACCAGTTCGGCGATACGTTCCAGTTGCTCGTTGAAGCCGCGTACCGCCTGTTGCATATAGGCACTGGCCAGGTCAGGATGGGTGGCAACGGCAAGATGCGCTGTCTTGTTTTGCAAGCCGGCTGGCCCCTCCTTCGGAGCGCCCTGCGAGCGGCTATCCTCCTGCACGCGTTGCAGGGCCAGACCGGCGGCAAACACCGCCAGGAACCCGAGAGCGTGGGCAAGCTGCGCGACGCCGTAGGCCAGGGCGACGAGACCGAGGGCGAGAAACTCGTCGAGTCCGACGGCTTCCTGGTGATGGGTGCGCAGATAGATCACCAGTTTGCCGATCATCGTGCCGAGCAGAGCGCCGATGCCAAGTCCGCCCGCCAGCCCCCAGAGGACATCGATCGCCAGCCATCGCCAGCCGGCGGCGCCAAGATCGTGCAGACCGAGCAAACCGAGGCCGAGCAAGACGAACGGAAAGGCGGCGCCGTCGTTCAGCCCGCCCTCGCCGGTCAGGCTGAAGCGCAGCAGGTCGCGGTCACCGGGCTCGTCGACCTGGACGTCAGACGCCAGCACCGGGTCGGTGGGTGCCAGAATGCCCCCGAGCAGGACGGCGGCGCCGAGCGATAGTCCCATGAGAAAGAAGGCAACCGCGGCGATCAGCCCGACTGTCAGCGCCATCGACGCAAATGCCAGGCGGAGCGGCAAGCGCCACTGCCGGCTGGAAAGCGGCAGGCCCAGTTTCAAGCCGACGGAAAAGATGGAGATCAACAACGCGACTTCGGTAACGCGTTCGAGAATGTCGGGCACTTGTCGCGGGTCTGGCGTCATCAGCCCCCAACCGGCAGTGCCAAGGCCGAAGCCGACCGCCAGATAGAGCATCGAAGCGCTCACCGGCAGGCGCTTCAGCAACGAGCCGGCCAGGGCCATGGTGATCAGCAATGCGCCGATGAGCAGCGCCCATAGGGAAAAAGTCATCGCCCTGGCAGCACGACCGTCGGCCCCGCTTCAGCTACGACGCTGCACCGAGAACGAGGACGGCGTTCGTTCCTCCGAACGCGAACGAGTTCGACAGCATCGTCCGCACGACGGGGGTTTCGCGGGCCGCATTCGGCACATAGTCGAGGTCGCACTCCGGATCCGGCGCCTGCAGGTGCATCGTCGGCAAGACCACCGCGCTCTCCATGGCCAGCAGCGACAGCACACATTCGAGCGCACCGGCTGCGCCCAGCAGGTGTCCGTGCAGCGCCTTCGTCGCACTGATCGGAATACGGCCTGCGCGCTCGCCAAACACCGCCCTGATCGCCGCCGTCTCGATGGCGGCCAGCGTGTGCAGCGCCTCCCAGGCCTTCAAGGAACCGAAAGCAAGCGGCGCTTCGGCACCGCCGGCAATGGCCACCTTCAGGTCACCGCAGGCGACGCGCCGCCAGGCCTCGCCGATGGCCACCGCCGACGACGAGCAGGCGGTCGAATACGTCAGATTCGAGCCACACAGCGCGTGTTCGATGCCAATCCATGCGGCGGGCGCATTGTGCATGCCCATCAGCACGGTGAACGGCTTGATGCGGTCCGATGCGTCGCCGTAGAGTGTCTTGTAGCCGTCGTCGCTGGTCTGCGAGCCGCCCATCCCGGTACCGACAAAAACGCCGGCCCGGCGGCGGTCAAGCTGACTCAGGGCATCGCGCGCACCGTCGAGCGCCTGCGTGGCGGCGACGAGGGCGAACTGGCTGACCCGGTCGAGCATGCGCAGCTTCGGTGGCTCGAAATGCTTGGTGGCGTCAAAGCTTGCGCTAGCCACAAGGGGGGCGACGAGTCGCGTGGCGAACGGGACGTCGAGGCGGTGGATCGCCGAGCGGCCGGCCTGGGCATTGGCAAACACCGCGGCCGCGGCATTGCCGAGCGGCGAGACGACTCCCATGCCGGTGACTGCGACGCGCCTCCTCATCGTACGCATGAGGAGTGCAGCGTGGCTACGCCAGCCTGTGCATCACCACCGTGCTGCATCGCCATCAGCTCGTCGATGTGGCGAACCATGTCGCCGACGGTCGTCAGTCGTACCGAGTCCGGTGATAGCCGGATCCTGAATTGGTCTTCGACGGGGAACATCAGCTCGGCGACGCCGAGTGAGTCGATGCCCAGCCCTTCCAGCGGCGCATCGATTGTCACCGCATCCGGATCAAGCTGGTAGTCCTTGACCAGAATGGCACACAGTCCTTCGAGAGTGGTCGTCATCTGTTTTCCTTCGTTATGGTCATTGCGTGTTTTCCGGCCCCCCCGGAGGGCGGGCAAGGCGAATCCGTAGTCAGCGCTGGACGCGGCCGCCGTCACCCTGATCGGCGCCAGCGCGGCGATCGTCACGGCATTGACGGCGCAGCGCGTCTTGTCACCCCAGCGCGCGCCCAGCGTCAGCAGCCCCGGCCAGTTGCGTGCCAGTTCCATCAGCAAGGCAGCGGCGGCTGGCCGCATCGCGAGGTGGGCAAAGACTGCGGCCAGCCGCAGTCGCCGCTCGAACTGGCTGCGCCACGCCGCCGCATAACGGCGGA
>NZ_JDSS02000031.1:34919-37282 GCF_000584955.1 Candidatus Accumulibacter vicinus | reverse complement strand
CTTGCCAGGCCTTGCCGGAGAGCTGGTCGCACCGCTTGTCAGCGAGCAACTGCGCACACAGGAGCCAGGCGGATTGCAGCGCCATGCTCATGCCCTCGCCGATGATCGGATGTGCCTCGCCGGCCGCATTGCCGATGCGGAACAGCCGGTCGTCAGCACGCAAGCGGACCCCCGGATCAAGCGGCCCGGCCGCCAGCCAGGAACCTGCACGCGAGGCGGTCTGCAGCGCCCGGCGAACGCCCCGGCAGTCGCGCCGGAGCAGCGCTTCGACGGCGTCGCCGGCACTCAACGTGGACGACGCCTGTCGACAGGCTTCGAGACGGTCGCGTCGGATACAGCAGGCGATGGTGGTCAAGCCGCCATCCGCGACGACCATGCCGCCATAGCCTCCGGTGAACGACAGCACGGGCAGGAGACCCTCGTCCAGCGACGCATCGCGGAAGTTGGCCTTGAAGGCGAGCAGGTCCAAGGGCTGGGCGTCCAGCAGGATCAGGTCGACCGGCGGCCACGCCGGCGCGAGCCACCGGGCAACGCCGAGCAGCAGGTTGCCATCGCCGGCACCGATTTCGAGCACCTGCAGCGGCCGCGTCGCCGGGGTTGATACGATTGCCGCACGCAAGGCGCGCGACACGATCGAACGGGTAGCCATCGCACGATGAACGCGCCGCAGGTCGCGACCCGAACGCGTCGCCGCCGGGTCGTCGACAGCCAGGCCATCGAGAATCTCGGCGCCCACGACCCTCGGCATGGCCATCAAGGATTCCTTCGCACGGTCGGCCGGGCGGCCATGGCAAACGAACTCATCAGCTCACCCGCAGCAAGGCGCCGTGGCAACTGAAGCCGGCGCCGAACGACGAAACGAAGGCGAGCACGCCGGCACGCAGCCCGAGGCGCTCGACCACATGCCCCGACAGACCGGGACACAGATAACCGGTACAGGTGCTGACGATCACCGCACCCAGGTCGGGCGCGTTCAGGCCGCTCCTGGCGAGCGCGCTCGCGGCGGCGCGTGTGGCGAGCGCCGGTGCGTGCGCGAGAAAGCGCCGCGCCAGCGTGTTCGGGTCGATCGTGAACACTTCGTCGAGCGAATCGAGGGCGAGCCAGCGCGCCTCGATGCCGTTGTCGCGTTGCAGGACGGCGCGCGCCACGCAATGGGCGCGCGCGTCGAGGCGCGCGAACCAGTCGGAGTTCTCGAAGGCTGCCAGGCACTCCGCCTTGGTGTAGCGAGCTGCCGGCGTCGCCGTGCCGATGCCTTGGAAATACATGTCTAGCGGGCGTCCATCGGGAACAGAAGATTTCCGCAAAGGGGCAGGTGGGACAACAAGGCCTCGCCTTCAGGAGTCTGCTGATTCATGATGATCTCTCCTGCGTGTGGATGGAACCTGGGATCGCACATGCGATGGCTTGTGCCAATGCATCGCGCACCCTGTGCCCGCTGGCCGACGTGATTCAAGCCGTGGCTGCGGGCAGGTAGCCATCATGGCCCAGGCGTGCACGGGTGTATGTGCGCCAGCGAACGCAAGATCGGCCGCGGGACGGCAGGGTGCGTACTCGCCGACGGCGTTTCCGCACTTTCTCCGCTACTCGGCGGGTGCCTCCCGATCGAAGCGGTAATCGCTCGCCGCATACAGTTGCCATCCGCCATCGCCCGTCAGTTCCAGGACCTGCGGGTGGTATTTCAGGATGGAGGGACGGTAGCCGACGCTGATCAGCGTCGTGCCGCTGGCCGCCAACTGCCGATAAAGACTGTTCTCGTTGGCGATATCGAGGGCGCTGGTCGCTTCGTCGAGAATGGCGTAACGGGGTGCGGAGAGGAGCACGCGGGCGAAAGCGATGCGTTGTTGTTCGCCCACCGAGAGGACCTTGGCCCAATCGAGCTCGGCATCCAGGCCATCGAAGCGGGCGGCAAGGTCAGGCAGATTGACCTTCTCCAGCAAGCGCAGCAGTTCCTCGTCGGCGATCTCCTGCTCCCGCAGCGGATACAACAACTGGCTGCGCAGGCTACCCAGCAGCATGTAGGGACGTTGCGGCAGAAACAGCATTTCCTTGGCCTCCGGCTGAATGATGCGGCCACTGCCCGAATGCCACAGACCGGCAATGGCGCGCAACAACGAGCTTTTTCCGCAACCGCTGGCGCCAACGATCAGCACCCCCTTGCCCGGATCGATCACGAGTTCGCCGAAAACGATCGGCACCCCTCCGTCAATGCAGTGTCAACTGTGATCCTGCTTAACGGTCATGGCTGTTGCAAGCACCCTCGATCATGAAAGCCATGACCGTTTCCCTCCCCCGACTCTTCCCACGGCCCGCGCTGCATCGCGGGCCGGCTGCGGCGGCGCGGCGCAGGGCTCCGAGAGGGGGAG
>NZ_JDSS02000031.1:11604-34581 GCF_000584955.1 Candidatus Accumulibacter vicinus | reverse complement strand
AGATGTGAGTCGGATACGCGACTTTCGCCTAAGCATTCACCTGGCCTTCGCCATAAACGACACGTTGGCCAAGCTTCCGGGCGCGCCGGCCTGGACCTGCTGGCTCTGCCACACCCCGTCAATCTCGGCAGCAATCTGATAAGAACCCGGCGGCAGCTTCAGGTACAGCAGCGGCCCGTCGCTGACCGCCGCATAGATCTGCTGCCGGCTTCCCCTTGCCAGTCGGGCAACGGTAAACGGTATGCCGGCCAGGTAGTTGCCACGCTGTTCGCTGAACATGACGTGTACGTTGTAGGCTGCCGCAACCTTGCGCATGTCTTCGCGCGCTTCGTCGCCAATGCCGCCGCTCATCCAGGCACCCGGTTCTTGCGGGGCGCTGGTGGTATTGGCCGGCGTCACGTCGCCGGCCGTAGCGGCCAGTAGCGGCGCGCACGGCAGAGCGATGACGAGGGCCAGCAGGCCACTGTAAAGGGAAAGGCGGCAAGACCGTCCAGGCGTCTGCATGTCGAACGTTGATCGGGAATGGCTCATGATCTGCTCCAGAAATCAACCCTGGGCGGGCGCAAGGGAAGCCTTCGCCAGTCCCGGCCCGGCGATCTGCCGAACCCTCTGATTGTCCGGCAATGGTCCGTCGTGTCGACCGCCGCCGTCTGTACGTCAGCGTACCGAGGCCACTGAGCGCCGCGCAGGCACGCGCCGGCGGAGCCCCGGCACCAGTCGTTCAGTCGCGATCTATGCGCCGCTCAGCGCGAGCACCGGTCAAGCATGCGAACGCCCCCTTGCACATGGTGGCCGATGAGCAGTCCGGCGCCTGTCCCTGCGCCAGACCGTCGGCGTAGGGACAGGCGCCGGGTCCATGCTGCAAGTGTGCTTCTTCAGCGGCCCGGGACAACTACCACAGTACCGCCGGTTGTCGTCCCTCTTGCGCCGGTGTTGCCCCTTGCGCCAGTGTTGCCGGTGGCTCCCGTATCACCCGTCGGCAAGGTTCACAGCAGCGAAATTCTGTGCACGCCCGCCGTTTGGGTGAGCGAAAACTCGACCGGCAGGAACTTGCCGATCACTTCCACATTGGTCTGCAGATGCGAAGACACGTTCACCGTGGTGAAGGCTCCCGCACCGGCGAGTGCCAGCGGCAGGACCAGTTGATCTGCCAGATGCTCGCCCACCGCTGCCGTACTGTCATGGAAATGCCGGGCGAGCTTCGCCACGCGGCTGGCCACCACTTCAGCCGGCAGACCCTTTTCGCCAAAGGCGGTGAACAGTTCGGTGATTTCGCGGTATTGCAGTTCCACCAGTAAAGCATTCCCTGGCCCCTCGCGCGAAGACAGGGCACGCATTTCCTGCTGCAATTCCCCCAGCACCCCGCCGAGCTGCAAGTGCAGTTCCGCCAGCTCGCGTTTGGCCACCCCAACGGGCACCCCCGCGACGATGGCCGTCGCCCGCGCTACGCGCAACTCGCCACGCTCCAGCAACTCGAAGGACTGCAGGGCCGAGACCGGACGTACGCTGGCGTATAGCTCACCGCCGCCGGCCGGATAAAAGCCGTGGCGCAGCAGCTCGAGTTTCATCTCCACACCCATGCGCAAGAGCAGCGGCAGCCAGCTACGGCTCAGAAAATCAAGCGGCGGTGCCGCCGGATTGTGGGTTCCGCCGCTGATCCGCAGCGTGCTCGGTGCATCGGCGAACCATAGCGCCGGCAACAAGGTCTGCAGTACCAGGGTGCAGCTACCGGCCGTGCCGATGGCGAAGCGGTAGTCGTCACCACGAATCTTGCCTGGGATGAAGCTCAAGGCCTGTGAACCCGGCCCTGCTCCCTCTACCTGTGCACCGCAGATCTGCACGGCAGCATTCACCGCCGTCAGATGCTGCCGCAACAAGCCCGGCTTGCTGCGTCTTGCGCGGATTCGTTCGATGCGAAACGGAATTCCGGTAATCATCGACAAGGTCAGCGCGGTACGCAGAATCTGCCCGCCGCCTTCTCCGTGCGATCCGTCGAGTTCAATCATCTTCATTCTTTCAGCCCTTGACGCACACCACCTGGTGCAGCGTATGTACCACTTCCACGAGTTCGCGCTGCGCGTGCATCACCGCATCGATATCCTTGTAGGCCATCGGAATTTCATCGATCACATCGGCGTCCTTCCGGCACTCGACGTGGGCGGTGGCGCGCTCCTGGTCGGCAACGGTGAAGCGGCGTCGGGCTTCGTTCCGGCTCATTGTTCGCCCGGCGCCGTGACTGCAGGAGCAAAACGATTCCTCGTTGCCCAGACCGCGCACGATGAAGCTTCTGGCGCCCATCGAACCCGGAATGATGCCGAGCTCGCCTTTCTGTGCCGAAACGGCCCCCTTGCGGGTGACCAGGACTTCGGCACCGAAGTGGGTTTCGCGCTGGACGTAGTTGTGGTGGCAGTTTACGGCTTCGACGCTGGCGCTGAACGGTTGGGCGATTACGCCACGCGCAGCGGCAATCACATTCTGCATCATCAGCAGACGGTTGCGCCGCGCAAAATCCTGTGCCCAACCGACGGCTTCGACGTAATCATCGAAGTGCTGGCTGCCCTCTGCGAAGTAGGCGAGGTCACGATTCGGCAGCTTGGCGATGTGCTGCTGCATGTCCTTCTGTGCCAGCCCGATGAAGTGGTTACCGATGGCATTGCCGACGCCGCGTGAACCGGAATGCAGCATGAACCAGACACGATCCGCTTCGTCGAGACAGACTTCGATGAAGTGGTTGCCCGTACCGAGCGTGCCGAGATGCTTGCGGTTGTTGGTATTCTTCAGACACGGGTGCCGGTCGGTGATGCGTGTGAAGCCTTCCAGCAAACCGGCCCACATGGCATCGACGGTCTCGGGTGGCGTATCCCACGACCCTTCGTCGCGCCGGCCCCGGCCGACCGTCCGCCCGTGCGGCACGGCGCGCTCGATGGCCGTACGCAGTGCATGCAGATTGTCCGGCAGATCGCTCGCCAGCAGCGTGGTGCACGCGGCCATCATGCCGCAGCCGATATCGACGCCGACGGCAGCCGGGATGATCGCGCCCTGCGTCGGGATGACGCTGCCGATCGTCGAGCCCTTGCCCAGGTGTACATCCGGCATCACCGCCAGATGCCGATAGATGAAAGGCATTCTGGCGGTGTTGATCAACTGCTCGCGGGCTTCGTCCTCCACCGGAACGTCTTGCGTCCACATCTTGATCGGTTTGCCGTTTTCGACTTCGAGGAGTTGGTAGTCCATTTCTACTTCTCTCTTTACTGATGGTCGGTAGCCTGCTTCTTCTGCAGGCCTTCCTGTTGCATACGGCGGGCCTGTGACTTGCGTTCGCGTTCCTTGATACGACAAGGCCTGCATCGTACCGCGCGCGTTTCAATATTGCCCTGGGCAACTTCGTACCACCACTTCTGCTGTGCCGCAGTCCAGACGCACTCGGCGCCGCAATCCCTGCACCGGAAGGCGATATCCACGTAGTAACCGCGCTCGATGAACGCAGGCACCCCGTAGCTGATGCGGCGAGCCAGGCGGGTCGCATCACACCACACGATGCCCGGAGAGTAAACGTCAACCGGCAGTGGCGATGGGTGGTTCTGAATGCGCGTCGCACGCTGTAACCGGGCACTCTTGATTTCCAGCTTGCGCTGTTTTCCGCTTTTCATGATTTCACCTGCACTTTCTGATCACCGCATTTGCGGGTTTTCACCGCTCACCCTCTCCCGCCATCGCAGGAGAGGGTGAGCGACTCATGCGCCCTTGATGTTCACCAGTCCGCTCAACACCTGATCGAGGCCGCCAAACACCGAAATGCGGTCGATCCGTTCCGCCACACGCTCGAGCGTTTCCAGCTCCTTCAGACGCAGCGCGACCGGGTTGCCTTCCATCACCTTCGCGGTATTGAGCAGCGAACGCGTTGCCGCGGTTTCCTCACGGCGACGGATGACATTGGCTTCGGCCAGCTTCCCGGCTTCGACCACTTTGGCAAGGATGATCTTCATCTCGCCGGGCAGGACGATGTCCTTGACACCAATGCTGTTCACTTCGATCCCGAAGCCGTCCAGTTTGCGCGCCACGTGCGCGCTGACGGCTTCGTCGATGATCTGCTTGTTTTCCAGCAGCTCGTCGAGCGATCGCGTTCCCACGGCGGCCCGCAAGCCGAACTGCAGTTCGCGATACAGGTGTTCGACCGGTTTCGCCAGCTTTTCGTGCGCCAGCAGCACGTCGGTATAGCGCCAGGTCGCCGCGAGGTTGAGGCGCAAGCCGACCTTGTCGCTGCTCAGGATTTCCTGACCCGACACTTCCATGTTCTGCAGGCGCATATCGACGAGTTCGACCAGCACTTCGCGGTTGAAGCGCCAGAATGCCCCGACGCCGGGCGACATCAGTCGCTGCACCTTGCCGTCGACGCGCAGAACGCCGACGTGGTAGGCAGGCACCTGCGCGATCAGCAGGCCGGCCAGACCGCTCACTGCGTGCGCCCGCAGGCTCGGCTGCAGGAAGTGCGCTGCCAGTTGCGGTGCGACTTCATAGCCCTGCTGCAGATCGACTTTTTCCAGTCGCTGTTCGACCAGGCCCTTCCAGAAAACGCGGCGGGACCCAGGTGCCAGCACTTCGACCAGGATCTTGTTCTCATAGCGCAAACCCGCCTCGTCTTCACTCAGTTCCATGCAGACGAAATGTTCTGCGACGGTCTGTGGAGCGTGCTGAAGCAGGTAGTCGACCAGCTTGAGGTCGAGCATGGGAGCGTCGAGCTGCCAGGTCTGGACCGAGAGCCGGTGCATGGGGTCGAAGAAGTAATGGCGACCAGCGCTGAGGATGCGCTCGAAGTCGCCGTCCTTGAGCAAGGCCGCACGTTCACTCTTCAACACGACGAAACGCTTCAACATGTTCATTCTCCTTTTCTGTTGTTCTGTTGCCGGTCAATGCCGGTTCGCTGGGCCGATTGCCCGGCACTCGCGGGGAAGCGAGTGGCGACTTGCGGAAAGTCGGTGCTCCACCCTTTGTGCCGAGGCACGTGGGGGAGAGCTGACATGCCCGCTTTCTCGCCGGTTCGCCGTGCCGCCAGTGCGGGACAGTCGCCGACCGGACCGGCAGCGGGGGCTTGCGCATCCCGCGACCGACGGGTACTGCTACCTTACGCTGTCATGGAAAGACAGTTTGGAGCGGGAATCGAACCCGCGACACACTGAGGATGAGTCAGTTGCTCTACCCGATTGAGCTATCCAATGGGGGGCGACCCGGGAATCGAACCCGACGAGCTCCCGACGAGATCGCCCGTTATCGCCTTCCCGCTGTGGCGGCATGCACAGAAACGACAGACCGGAATCCGGTCTCTGCGCACCGGCGGGGTCTTGATCCCCTGCCCGTGGGCCTTGCAGCGATGTTGCGACAACGCTTTCAGAGCGAAATCCGTGCCAACCTTCGAGAAAGCCGCAGCATTGCAATCAAGCCATTGATCTGGCGAGATCTTCAGGGCATTTGTGGCTTCCGTCGAAACAGGAATGAACTGCATCTATTAGAATATGGAATCGTTATTTATCCGGAAGGATAGTCAACATGAAGAGAACCGTCGTCATCGGCTTTCTCGGTACGCAACTCGACTATGGCGGCAGGGGCAGCGCACGCTGGGCGAAGTGGCGGCCGACGGTCGCTCTCTGCCAGCAGGAGGAGCTGATCGTACATCGCCTGGAGTTGCTGCACGATGCGCGCAGCCGCGGGCTGGCCGAGGGTGTGCAGGCGGACATCAAGTCGGTATCGCCCGAAACCGAAGTCTGCCGCGTCGAGATCGAGCTGCGCGATCCCTGGGATTTCGAGGAGGTGTACACGACGCTGCACGACTTCGCGCGCGCTTACCCGTTCGACTCCGAGAACGAGGATTACCTGCTGCACATCACCACCGGAACCCATGTCGCACAGATCTGCTGGTTCCTGCTGGCCGAAGCACGCTATCTGCCGGCCCGACTCCTGCAGACCTCACCGGCACGCAAGAAGGCGGTGGCGAATACTGCCGGAAGCTACGAGATCATCGATCTGGACCTGTCGCGCTACAACAAGATTGCGCAGCGCTTTCAGCGCGAGCGCGCCGACACGGTGAGCTTCCTGAAATCCGGGATTGCCACGCGCAACGCCAATTTCAACCGCATGATCGAGCAGATCGAACGGGTGGCGGGGCGCTCGAAGTCGCCGATGCTGCTGATCGGCCCCACCGGTGCGGGCAAATCGTTTCTCGCCCGCCGGGTGTATGAACTCAAGCGACAGAAACAGCGTCTGGCCGGACGTTTCATCGAGGTGAACTGCGCGACCTTGCGCGGCGATTCGGCCATGTCCAGCCTCTTCGGCCACGTCAAGGGAGCCTTCACGGGGGCGCAGAACGAACGCCCCGGCCTCCTACGCGCGGCCGATGGCGGATTGCTGTTTCTTGACGAGATCGGCGAACTCGGGCTGGACGAGCAGGCGATGCTGCTCAAGGCGATCGAGGAAAAGCGCTTCTTCCCCTTCGGTGGCGACAAGGAAGTGACGAGCGACTTCCAGCTCATCGCCGGCACGCATCGCGACCTGCGCCATTGGGTTGCCGAGGGGCATTTCCGCGAAGACCTGTATGCGCGCATCAACCTGTGGACCTTCGACCTGCCCGGCCTGGCACAACGGCGCGAGGATATCGAGCCCAATCTCGATTACGAGCTGGAACGTTATGCGCGTGACCATGATCAGCTCGTACGCTTCAACGTCGAAGCCCGCCGCCGCTATCTGGCCTTTGCCAGCTCGGCGGATGCTGCCTGGCGCGGCAATTTCCGTGAACTCTCGGCGTCGGTCACGCGCATGGCGACTCTGGCCGAAGCGGGGCGGATCACCGAGGCCCGGGTCGTCGAGGAGATCGAGCGGCTTGGCCACAGTTGGGGCGGCAGCCAGCCGGTCGATGCGGTCGCCTGCATTCTGGGCGAACAGGCCGAGCAACTCGACCTCTTCGATCGCTGCCAGCTCAATACCGTGATCGCTGTTTGCCGGCAAGCGGCCAGCCTTTCGGACGCCGGTCGTCAGCTTTTCGCCGTATCCCGCCAGGACAAGAAAACGGCCAACGACGCTGACCGGCTGCGCAAATACCTGTCACGCTTCGGTCTCGACTGGACGGCCGTGCATCGCCAATGATCTCGACGGACTCTTTCACGCCTGGCGTTGACCGTGGGCACAGGCGGCGCAGAGAGTCTTGCCGTTGACAGACAGGCAGACCCGGTCCCGACCGGCTTGCTTGGCGGCGTAAAGGGCTTTGTCTGCAGCCCGGAGCAGGTCATCTTCATTGTCCATGCCGTTCTCCCGGTTGGCCACGCCGATGCTGACCGAAGTCCGGATTTCCACACCGGAGATGTTGATCTGCATCGCCTTGACCATCTGCCGCAGACGCTCGGCAGCCAGCAGGGCCGCTCGGGGGTCGGCGTCGTGACAGATCAGCAGGAACTCCTCCCCGCCGATCCGGCTGACACTATCGTCCTTGCGGGCCGCAGACTGGATGGCCTTGGCCACCTGATGCAGGACCCGATCACCCACCGCGTGACCGTATCGGTCATTGATGGATTTGAAGAGATCAACATCGATCATGAGTGCTGCCACCGGTTGGGCCGTGCGCTGGGAGGCGCCCCAGAAGCGCTTCAGCAACTCCATGCCGGCCCTCCGATTGGGTAGCTCGGTCAGCGGGTCGGTCATCGCGGTATGTTCGAGCCGCCGGTTACTGATCGCCAGCTCGGCCGTGAACTGCTTGAGCTGTGCCCGGTCGTTCTCCCAGGCCTCGAGCAGCTTCACGTAATGCAGGGCCGCCCGCATTCGGGCGCTCAAGGCACGCACATTCACCGGTTTGGTCACATAATCGTCGACCCCGGCTTCGAAAGCCTCGATGATCTTGCTTTCGTTCTCTTCGCCGGTCAGCATGATCACATAAATGGACTGGCCCCATTCGGTGGCACGCATGGCGCGGCAGAGCTCGATCCCGTCCATGACCGGCATGTGCCAGTCGGTGATGACGATCTGTGGCATGACTTCCAGAGCCAGGGCCAGGCCATCCTCGCCATTTTCAGCGATGTGGACTCTGCAACCGAGAAGGTGGCTCAGCAAACCCTCCGTCATCATCAGCGTCGTGGGATCGTCCTCTACCAGCAAGACCCGCTTGCGGCTGTGCTCCGTCCTTGATTCCTGCTCCGGGCGAGGAACCGGGGCATTGGCCATGGCGCCAAACGAAGGGAGCTGGGCGGCTGGCACCTTCAACAGATCGGCCCATTCTTGCCACTGGTGAACTGCACGGTCGAATACTTCGCCCATGGCCGTCGCATCCAGACCGACCTTGCCACCCAGCAGCATCAGCTCGACGATGTTGCCATGGCGCTCCGTCTCGGGTGTGCGACCGAGATCCGCCATTCGTCGCGCCTGAAAGAACAGATGGGTCAACTGGTCAGGCCGGGAGCCTTCGGAGAAGCCGGAGGTCTGCGGAAACTCGTGGTAATAGACCGGCTCGGCCAGGGCCTTGGGTATGCCGCAATCGGCGAGGATGGCGGCCGTGAATTCGGTGTGATCTGCTCCCAGATGCTTACGCTCCAGCTCCAGGAGCACCGCACCATCGCTCTGCCCGGCCAGGACGGCCGCGTAGTCGGTGGGATGGAGGGTAGCCAGCGCCAGACAGCCGATCTGCGCCAACAGACCACAGGCAAACAGTTCGTCAGGGGAAGCAACCCGTACCATCCTGCCTAACTCCTGGCTGGCTACCGCCATGAACAGGGAGTGGGACCAGAAAGCCGGATAATCGAAGGCGGCGCACTGTCCCTGCAGATACTGGTCAACCAGAGAGAAACCCATGGCCAGCTGGCGGACGGTCGTCATGCCCAGGCGCATCACGGTTTCCCTGACCGAGACCAGGGGCCGGACACCGCCCGCTGAAGCATTGGCGAGGCGCAACAGGCGGCTGGAAAGCGCAGGATCGCCCTGAACTACCCGGGCCACCTCATCAATGGTCGCATCCTCGCGCCGACTGATCTCCATGATCGCCAACGCCACCCCTTTCGGGCTGGGAAGTTGGCCGCTGATCCGCAATTGTTCGATCTTGCTCATGTATTCCTGCTGATGGTGGCTGGTTCCTCGTTCCCGAGTGGTAGCCTTGCCGTGCAAGGAATCGATTTCAGGTGGCGATGGGCTTTATGCGGGGAGACAGGCATCTTCTTTCCGGATGCTGGTCGGAGGTTGCGCGTGTCCGCTGGCCGCCAGCTCGGTGTCAGCGGCCGTGTCGAGGAAGCTTCTGATGGCCTGTGCCAGTCGCCGCCGGTGCAAGGCCAGCGAGGCCTCGATCTGGCGACGGGCTGCTGCGCGGTCGCCGATGGCAAGCGAACACAGCGCTTGTTCGAGCAGGCGCGCCGCTTGCGCCATCGCCTGCCTGACGAGCGAAAAATCGCAGCCACAACGCGGACAGACGGCTGCTTCGGCCAGGCGCGCCCGGCATGCCGGGCAGCGATCGAGCAGTTCAGACATCGAGGTAGTACAGAAGGTCGGCAAGCGCATCCATGGCCGCTTTCAGGTCGGTGTCCGATCCATCGGTCCGGTCCTTGACGGCTTCGATGCCATTCACCAGATCCTCGGCATCTTCCGTACCCGCCTTGGCCAGCAGGCGCTCGGCCTTTTCGATCAGGGCGCCGGCTTCGACGCGCAGGCGCCTGCCGTCGTCGGTCGGTGAAGAAGCTTCGGCGCTGGTGGCGCCTGACGACGGCTGCACGGCGTCTTCCTGGCCGCCAAACAAGCCATCGATGCGTTCCCGTGCTTCCGCCAGCTTGTCGCCGGTGAAGCGGCTGATGGCATTGTCGATGGTAATCGAATGCACCAGGCCGGTTTCCTTCTCGCGCGAGGTCACCTGCAGGATGCCGTTGACATCGAGAGAGAAGGTTGTCACCAGCGGGTTGCCGGCCGGCGCATCGCGCAAGCCCTCGATGGTGAATCGCCCGATCTCGATGTTGTTCAGTGCGTCCGGGTCCTCGCCCTGGTAGACGTGAATATCGACCTTGCTCTGACCGTCGAAAATGGTGCAGAAGCCCTCGCTTTTTGAGACCGGAATCGGCGTGTTCTTGCGAATCAGCGGCACGAAGCAGAAGGGATACATCTGACCGTTGAAATACTCGAGGGCGCTGGTACCGAAGGTGTAGGGCGTGACATCGATGAGCACCGTCGGGGCCTGGTCGCCGGCGATGACGGCTGCCTGGATGGCGGCGCCCATCGCGACACAGAGATCGGGATCGACCTCGGCGCGCGGCTGCATCCCGAGTTCCTGCTCGAGGCGGCGTTGGATGAGCGGTGTCCGCGTCGCTCCACCGACGAGCAGGATTTCGTTGATGTCGGCGACCGTCAGTCCGGCACCACTCAAGGCGATATGCACGGCGTCGAGGGTCTCGGCGATATACGGCTCGATCATCTCCTCGTATTCGTTGCGCGAGACTTCGACCGACAGGTGGATCGGCACCCCGTCCTTTTCGAGCAGGTACTCTTCCGAGAGCGTGGCGTAAGGTTCGCTGGAAAGGATGATCTTGGCCGCTTCCGCGGCGTGCTGCAGGCGAGCCATGGCCAGCGGATGCTGTCCGACATCGATGTCGTGCCGCTCGCGCAGATGATCGGTCGCGAAGGCGATCAGTTTCTGGTCGAAATCGTCGCCGCCCAGATGATTGTTGCCGTGACTGGCCAGCACTTCGACGACGTCGCTCTCCAGGTTGACGACCGAGACATCGAAGGTGCCACCGCCGAGGTCATAGACCAGCGCCTTGCGCGCCCCGTGGTGGCAGCTTTCATAAGCCAGCGCCGCTGCCGTCGGCTCGTTGATGATGCGTACCACCTCCAGGCCGGCGATTTCGCCGGCTTCGCGCGTCGCCTGGCGTTGCGCATCGGAGAAATAGGCGGGCACGGTAATCACCGCCTTGCCCACGGGCTGACCCAGGTGCGCCTCGGCGATGTCCCGCAGTCGGCGCAGGATCATCGCCGAGATTTCCTGCGGACTGTAATCCTTGCCGGCCATCTGTACCGGGGTGAACTCACCCATGCGACGCTTGATCGAACGTACGCTGCGCTCGGGGTGCAGCGCATACTGGTTGCGCGCTGCTTCGCCGACCAGCAGGCTGCCGTCGTCGGCAACACCGACCAGCGAGGGCAGAATGCGTACACCAGGGGCCACCGGAATGACCTCGACACGTCCTTGACGGACGATGGCCACTTCTGAATTGGTCGTACCGAGATCGATACCGACAATGATTTCCGTCATGTGTTGGTTGCTTTCTTGCTGACAATGACTTCGGCGACACGCAACAGCTCGCCGTTGTGGAGAAACCCGCGCTTGACCTCGCGCAGGATGGTGCCATCCGGAACGCTTGACGAACTGCCGGCGGCTTCGACGCCGACCACACGCATTCGTTGCGGATCGAGGATCTCGCCGAGCACCGGCAGCGGCCGCACCCGATGGCTGGCGAGCAGGTCGTCGAGGCGCTGCAGGGTGAGCCGCTGGCCCTCCGCCAGGCTGGCCGCGAAACGCGCCGGCCCGGGAACCAGACGCGTCAGGAACGACGACGGTGGCCTTCCGGCGGCGTCGACACCGCTTTGCAGGCGATCGCGCAGGTCCAGCAGGGCAAGCAGAAACTGCCGCTCGGTCTGCCCCTGGATCGATGCCGCCTGCTCCCGCGCCCGTTCGAGATCACGCTGCAGGCGCTCGCCGTGTTGACGCAGGTCGTTGCCAAAAGCCCGCAATTCATCAAGCGTATTCTTGAACTGGCGAGATTGCAGCCGCAATTCGCTCTTCAGAACGGCCATCTCGCTGAGCAGGGTGGCCAGGTCGACCGAGGTCTCTGCGTCACCGGCGGCCTGGTCATCCAGCCGATCCGCCGGCTCACCCTGCCTGGCCGAACGCTCGAGAGCGGCGCGGAAGTCGTCTACCAGACGCGCTCTTTCCTCGGGGTCAAGGACGATCGCCGGCGAGTTCATTTCGCTCCCAATAACCGCAGCAGCCGCCGTTCGGTTGGTGGCTGCGGAACAAAATCGCTGCTGACGGCGCTCAACAGATCATCGATGGTTGGCAGGGAACAGTCGAACAGCGCGTGCGCCAGCCGCCGACGATGGTTGCAGATCGCCTCATAGGCCGTGCGAACGCTCTCGAAGCGCTCGCGGTCACGTTCCGGGGGCGATTCACGAATCGCTGCCAGGTAAGCGGCACGAATCGTCTCGTCACTTGCCGTCAGGTCGACGCCAAGAACGCGGTAGGGGTCAATCATCGAACAGCCCTTTCTGGCGATCGTCCTGAACGGGTTGCTTTGGCGCGGGCGGGCGGGGCTTCGGCAGTCCGCCCGACGGGGGAGCGATGAGAGAAGACAGATCGAGATTCGCAAGGCTTTCGACCAGCAGTTCGATCAGCATTTCGGCCAGCTTTTTCCGGTTGCCGCCGGCAGCGCGCTCGAGCGGACGAAACTTGCTGTCGGGGAGGACCTCGCGGGCCATGCGGATCACTTCGTTGTGTCCACCCATCGAAATCAAAAGATTGAACACATCCCGTGGATTCGCAGGCAGATCGTCTACAAAATCGCCGAAGCCATCATCGTCGTCGGAGTCGTCCGAATCCTCGCCACTGAAATAGCCTGTCGGCCCCATCAGATCGCGGATCCGCAGCACCGTCCGTTGGTCGCCGTCCTCCAGGGCCTTCTTCAGCGCACCTTCCAGGGCCTGTCGCTCGCGCTCCGACATCGCGAAAAACGCTCCTTTGCCGTGTTTGGCAAAAATCGCCAGATAGACAAAAAGCGGCCGCTCGGGCCAGCGCCGCAAACCGGCATCCGCGTAGGCCTGCAGAAGTACCCGCTCTTCCCGGCTCAACAGCGTCTCGCAGATCGAGATCCGTTCGGATTCACTGAAATCGCCAGCAGCAGCACGTTTCAGCGGCGCCCGCAGGGTGTCGAGGACGGTCCGCAGTGCCTTCGACTCGTTTTCGCCCAGTGCGTTGATGGCGTGCATGACGGTCAGCACTTCTCGAGGCACGGGCATTCCCGACAGGTCAGGCGCTGCCCGGCGCAGTTCTCCGGCTGGCTGGCTACCGACCCGGATGCTTTCGAGCAGAACGTGCCAGGCAGCGAGCAGCTTGCCTCCCAGTTCGCCGACGGCTTCCCGCAACAGCACGGTCGCCGACGCATCGGCGGCGCTCAGCCCGCGCAACAGCTTGCTGACGCTGCGTTCGTGTGCGGTAGCGAGCCACTCGTCGGCGAGGTCGAGTTCCTTGCCGGCCGCCTCCGGTCGGTGCAGCCGAATCTGTTTGCGGGCATGCGACAGGTGCGCTCGACCGATCAGCGCCCGCACCTTCGAATTGATCGGATCGAGATCGAGCAGGCGTTTGGCGAGCGTCACCGCTTTCTTGAAGGCATTGCCGGCCAGCGCCGTTTCGACGGCTTCGAGCAATACTGCCGGATCATTGGCAAAGCGCGCCAGCGCCGTTTCGACAGACGCACGCGCTGCCTTCAGATTCTGTCCCTGGCGATGCAGGCGGATCAGCTTCAAATGCGTGGCACGGTCGTCCGGGTCGAGTTCCAGGCTGCGTTCGAGCCAGGTGGTGCACTCGTCATCATAGTCCGAAGCGTCCTGATCGCCGACGATCAGATCAAAGAGATAACGAAGGATCAAGGCCGCCTGCAGCGGCGCTTCCTCCGTCGAAAACAGGCGGACAGCGCGCAACCAGTGCGATTCGCTGTGATTGGTTGCGCCCCGGCGTTGGGCGGCGAGAGCCAGGATGCGCTCGCTCTCTGCTTCGCCCAGCGGACCGAAAGCATTCTGGTACTCCGCCAGACGTTTTTCCGCGTAAGGCAGCAGGCGGCGACAAAGCCTGGCTGCCGTTGCCGGCAGGCCGCGGCTGCGGCGCAGCAGGAGGTCGACGACCCTGGTCGGCGTCGGGGGTACGCCAGCCCTCGCCAGTTCGGCAACTTCGAGCAGAAGCGAGCGCCGGTTTTCCGGGCAACCCTTGATTTCCAGAAGCAAATGCCGGCCCTCTTCGTCGAGATCGAGCAGAGCCAGCAGCCAGCGCCTGTCCGGCAGGACGCCGGCACGAACAACGGCCGCGAGTCTCTCGAAAGGCCCGTCGACGGTCACGCGGGCGATCAGGCCGGCCGCCTGGGCGGGGTCGTTGCCGACCAGTAGCAGTGCCTTGAGGATGAAGCGCAGATCACGATACGGAGAGCGAAAGGGAATGCCGCGCAATTGCTCGTCCAGGTCGGCCAGATCACCCCGGCAGCAGGCGGCAATGGCCGCCTGTGCGGTCGCACGATGACGGCGCAGCGGACTGTCGGCGGCGAGCTGAGCGGTGGCGCTGTCGGGTGCGGTCAGCGCCACCGCCGCCAGACGGGTTTCCAGGTCGGCGTCGACGGTCGCCGCCGCATCGCCTGTCGGTGTCAGCAGGCGCAGTGCCGCGTCATGTGCACCGGTACGCAGCAACCAGTCGAGGTAGGGGCCCTCGGCCAGCGATTTGCCGCACAGAGTGGAGCGGTTGCGCCAGACCACCAGCGCCTCCTGCAGCATGCCCTTGCTCGCCAGCTCCTTGGCCCGACCGGCGTAGCTCGCCGCCAGGCCATCAAGCCATTCGGATCGACGCTCTTGCTTGAGCAGGTTTTTGTAGAGTTCGATCGCCTCACGATAGAGGCCCGCGTCGAGAACCTGCCTGGCATGTGTTTCGGGCGATACAGGTGTGCCCGCTGGCGTGGGACGCGACAGCGCTGGTCTATGCTTGCGCGACATGATGGAGAGACTTACCCGAAAAAATCAAACTTTGATTCTACATGAAATGAAATAATTCGCTTAACGGTCATGGCTGTTCCCCGGCACCTGCGATGATCAGAGGTGCTCAGTGTTTGTGTTCGCTGGCCGGCGGCGTGCTTGCAGTCAGGTCGCGCACTTCGGCCTTGACTTCGACGACTTCGACTTTCTTGTCCAGGCCTTCGACCTGCAGCGTCAGCGGTACCGTATCGCCCTTCTTGAGCGGCTGTTTGAGGTTGATCAGCATGACATGGTAACCGCCGGGTCCGAGCTGCACTGGTTTGCCGGCCGGTAGCTCAAGGCGCGGGATGGCACGCATTTTCATGATGCCACCGTCCATCTTCATTTCATGGATTTCGGTGCTGCCGGCCGCCGGGCTGGCAGCACCGACCAGCACTGCCCCTGACTTGCTGGTGATGGCCATGAAGGCGCCGGTTGCCTGCTGGCCGCTGACCGTTCCGCGAACCCAGGGATCCTTGATATCGACATCGGCGGCGAGTGCCGCCAGCGACGAGCAATTGAGCAGCATCGCCAGCGTTAAGGCGGTGGGTGTGGTTTTCATGTCTGATTCCTTGATTGTTCATTCGTCTTGGGGCTGCGTCTTACTGCGACAAGATCCGATGCCACAGTTGCCCGGGTCGCTTGCGAGAGGCAACGTCAGGGTTTGATGCTCCACTGGCCTTGCGCATCCTCGATCCACCAGCCGGAGTGGAACTGCTCCTTCCAGCGCCTGATCTGCGCCGCCCGGGCGGCGGGCTCGTAGGCCTGGCCGCCGTGCCCTTCGGCGATGGCGTAGATCAGCGAATTGCGGTCCGGGTTCTCGTTGTCGATGAGTTTCTCGGCGATCTGCCGTTGTGTCAGTGTCAGACGGCTGCCATCACGTATCTTGACCATGCCATCATTAGCCAGCCCGATGATTCCGGCATCGTAGAAGCGGACCAGCCGCGATGCGCGCTGTGCGAGACTATGCTTGACGATGACCACCGGCGGGGTGCCGATGTCGAGGTTGATCGCTTCGCCGGGAGTGGCGGCAGCAGCCTGAAAGGAGAACAGGGCGAGGAACAGGAGAAAGCGTGACATGTCATGTTTCCTGGAAGATCATTTGCCGGCCAGCAACAGCTTCAGATCGGCAGCAACGTTGACGGGCGTTTCGCCGTGGCTGACGAGAAGCCGCAGCCGCCCCTGGGGATCAAAGACATAGCTGCCCGTGGAGTGGTCGATGCTGTAGCTGCCGGGTGAACTGCCTGCGTGCCGGGCATAGAAGACCTTGAAATCCCTGGCGACTGCCGCGGTGGTCGTCTCGTCGCCACGCAGGCCAATGAAACTCGGATGAAACGCGCTGGCGTATTCGGCCAATACCTGCGCCGTGTCACGCGCCGGGTCGAGGGTGACGAAGATCACCTGGACGCGGCCGGCGGCGTCGCCGAGACGGCCCAGCACCTCGCGCATCGATGAAAGCGTCGTCGGGCAGACGTCAGGGCACTGCGTGTAACCGAAGAAGACGATGACCGCCTTGCCCTGGAAATCGGTCAGACGACGTATCTGACCCTGCGGGTCGGTCAAGGTGAAGCCCTTGCCCCAGTCGGCGCCGGAAATGTCGGTCGATTTGAAGTTCGGCGGTTGTGAGCAGCCGGAAAACAGCAGGGTGATGCAGAGGATCAGGGTCGAGAGTATTTTCATGGGAGTCGTGAGCAGCCTTGATGCAGGTTGATCATTGTCGCTCATTCCGGGCTTGCTGCGACAGACCGGCAAGATTTGCCAGGGGATTTTATTTCGTTTCGACCCCCAGGCAGATGCGGGCGCTTGCGCGGACTGATGCATCATCCCTGGAATTTGCCGCCCTCGTGAAGTATAGTCCGTAGGCCGGATCAGCCCGCTGTAACCCGACAGGGCGGCCGGAGGGAAAGAATGTCGGATGATGCGGTGCTGACCCGACCTGCGAGGATTGGCAGCCGTAATAACACGGAGCGAGGGACAAGTGTGGCGACCCGTTCCGGCAGCGATTTTTTGGAGGCAAGAGAAGAGATATGCAGCAGGCTGACTGGTATTTCGATTTCATCTCGCCCTACGCCTATCTCGGGCTGATCCGTCTCGGTGAACTGCCGTCGGATCTGGAGATTGCCTACCGGCCGGTACTCTTCGCCGGTTTGCTGAATCACTGGGAGCAGAAGGGGCCTGCCGAGATCCCGCCCAAACGCTCGTGGACCTATCGTTCCTGTACCTGGTGGGCGGCCCGGCTGGGCATTCCGTTCTGCTTTCCGGCCGCGCATCCCTTCAATTCGCTTCCTTACCTGCGCCTGGCGATGGCTGCCGGAGGCACTGCACACGCCGTGCGCAAGATTTTCGATGCCTTGTGGACCACGGGCGCCGATCCTTCAGACGCGCGGCAGGTCACTGCACTGGCGCGTTCGCTGGGAGTCGATCCGGAGGAACTGTCGCGGCGGGAAATCAAGGATGCCCTGAAGATGGCAACCGAACATGCCATTGGCCGCGGAGTCTTTGGCGTGCCCACTCTGGATGTCGGTGGCGAGCTGTTCTGGGGTGCCGACGCCACGGATTTCGTGAAGGCCTTTCTTGCCGACCCCGGCATTCTGAGCACCACCGAGATGCAGCGTCTGGCGGCGCTGCCGGTAGGCGCTGCACGCCTCCCGCTCTGATTCGATCCCCGTTCGAAGCCTGCCCTCCAGTGGTCAGTCGATCCGGCAGGCTTCCTCGAAACTCAGACGCGGGCCGCGCGGATGTACGGCGGCGGGATCGCCGATGCCGAGGTTGCAGAGGAAATTGGCTTGGTAGCGCCCGTCCGGAAAGAACACGGCATTGAGCTTGCCGGCGTCGAAGCCGGACATCGGGCCGCAATCCAGACCCAGCGCACGCGCGGCGATCATCAGGTAGGCACCCTGCAGTGTACCGTTGCGGAAAGCGGTGCTGGCGGCAAGGTCGGCATTGCGCTCGAACATCGGCTTGGCGTCGTATGCCGGGAACATCGTCGGCAGATGCTCGTGGAAAAGGCTGTCGGTAGCGATGATCACCGTCACCGGTGCGGCCAGTGTCTTGTCGAGGTTGCCGGGAGAAAGCGCCGGCGCGAGCCTGGCCTTGCCTTCCGGGCTGGTGACGAAAACCAGCCGCGCCGGCTGGCAGTTCATCGAGGTCGGTCCCCACTTCATCAGGTCGTACAGGCGGTGCAGGGTGGCTTCGGGGATCGGATCGGGCGCGAACGCGTTGTGCGTGCGTGCGTGGACGAATAGTTGATCGAGAGCTTCGGCAGTCAGGGCTGGCATTGCGTTTCCTTCGGGGGGAGAGGCTATCGTGATGCTTGGATTGGATCCCGCTCCGGATCAGCCTACTGCTTCAGCGCTTCGACAGCGATGCTGAGGGTGACGTCGTCGCTGACGTTGGGGACGTACTTGCCGGCGTTGAACTCGGAGCGCTTGATTCTGGCGCTGGCGTTGGCACCGAGCGCGTCCTTCTTGAGGATCGGGTGGGGCATCGTCTGGAAGGAACTCAGCGTCAGCGTCACCGGCCTGGTGATCCCCTTGATGGTCAGATTCCCTTCGACGGCCACGGGTTTGTCACCGTCAAATCTGACGGCGGTGGACTGGTAAGTGATGGTCGGGTATCGGCTGGTGTCGAAGAAGTCTTCGCCCTGGAGATGCTCGTTGAACAGCGCATAACCGGTATCGACCGACCGGGCATCGATGGCGATGTTTACCGAACCGGTCCTGGCATCGCGGTCGAAGACGATGGTGCCGGAAGTCTTGTTGAAGCGCTGGATCTGGTTCGAGTAGCCGAAATGATTGTACTCGAATCGCGGGTAGGTGTGATTCGGGTCGACCAGATAGGTCTCCGGGGCGGCGAAGGTCGGTGCAGCGAACAGGGTGGCAAGGGCGACGAGGCTGATCTGTGCTCTCATGGGAGGATTCCTTTCTGGTGAGGGAACTTACTTGCGGACTGCTGCCGGGGCAGCGACGATGTGAAACCTGATCTGGACTTCATTGGCGACGGTGCCGATGTCTGACCAGACGCCGTCGCCGACCGCGAAGTCGAGGCGCTTGAGGACAAAAGTGCCGTCAAAGACGCCGTTGCCGCCGTCCTGACGGAAAGAAAAGGGCGTACTGAGATCCTGGCTTTTACCCTTGATGGTCAGTTTACCGGTGAGCTCATACTTGTCGCCACCGAGCGGGCGGACCGCAGAGGAAACGAATGTGGCGGTTGGAAATGCTTTGATATTGAACCAGGACTTGCCGACGACCTCGTCGTTGGCATCTTGCGAACCGGCGTCGATGCTCGCCAGATCGAGATCCAGTCTGGCGTTGGCGGCAGTCGGCCGGGCCGGGTCGAAGGCGACGCTGACGGCAAATTTCCTGAAGCGGCCGTCGATGGGAACGCCCATCTGTTTCGACACGAAGGTCAACGAACTTTTGTCTGCCTGAAACTGGCCATATTCGGCCGCGCCGGCGTTTCCGGCGGCGGCCACGGCCAGCGTGGCGAGGAGGATGCGAAGGGCGGTCATGAGCTTGTCCATTCAAGGGCTTCGACGATTTCCGAATGGTTACGATGGCCGAACTGTAGCGCAGCCATTGAGGATGAAATAGGGGACAATCTGCAATTGTTTGTTGTGATGTTAGCAACAAAATCACACCGTGTGGAGAGACCATGGACCGATTCGACAGCATGCGAATTTACCTGCGGGTCGCCGAGATTGGCAGTTTCGCTGCAGTGGCACGGCAGATGGACGTTGCCCGATCGGTGATCACGCGTCAGGTGGCGGCACTGGAAGCCCACCTCGGGGTGAAACTGATCGCCCGCAGCACCCGCAGCCTGACCCTGACCTCGGCCGGCAGCACTTATCTGGAGTCTTGCCGGGAAATTCTCGACCTCGTCGAAGCTGCCGAGAGCGGTCTGGCCGACGAACGCCAGGAACCGCGCGGCCTGATTCGCCTCAGCGTGCCGCTGAGTTTCGGTCTGCGTCACCTGTCGCCGCTGTTGATGGATTTCAGCGCCACCTACCCCGAGGTGATCACCGAAATCGACTTCACCGACCGCCGCGTCAAGCTCATCGAGGAAGGACTGGATCTTGCGATCCGCATCACCCGGCGCCTAGAACCGCTCGATGTCCGCCGGCGGATCGGCAGCAGCCACCTGGTGGTGGTTGCCTCGCCGGAGTATCTGCGTCGCCATGGTGAGCCCAGACATCCTCGCGAGCTGGTGAAGCACGAATGCCTGATCTATCTTCCTGCGCAGCAGGAGGGCTGGCCGTTCCTGGTGGACGGGGTGACGGAAGTCTTTCCGGTACGCGGCCGCATGCGCGCCAACAACGGCGATGCCCTGCTCGACGCAGCGATTCGTGGTCTTGGCATCACCGCGCAGCCCAGCTTTCTGACCGCTGCAGCCATCGAGGCCGGGTGGGTGCAACCGATTCTGCGCGATTACCCGATGCCCGAGCTTGGCATCTACGCCCTGCTCGCCGGCAATCGGTACGTGCCACAGCGGGTACGGGTGCTGATTGACTACCTGGCCGAGCGGATCGGTGCCCGACCTTATTGGGAAAGTGCATATCCAGAAGAGCTTTGAAAGGTAACTACGCAGGTCCTCGCGAAGAGGCGGTTGCTGGCGCTCGACGACTCTTGCCACGGCCGCCGCTAGCGTAGAACGAAGGCTTCCTGATGGAAAGACAGCCGGCCGCGCCAGGCGGCGCGCAGGCCATCGCGCAGCGCGTCGGCGAGTCCCTGCGGGCCGCAGAACCAGACTTCGGCCGGCCGCCGGTCGTCCTTGCCGGCGACCAGCTGCGCGGCGCCGAGTTGCTGGCCTTGCCGAGCGCTGTGCAATTGCAGACGGATGGTCGGCAGCGACGAGCAGAGCGACCTGAGGCGGGTGACGAAGGGGTCGGTTTCGGCGTCGCGGCTGCAATAGTGCAACTCGGCGGCGGGGGCGTCGTCGGGCCGCGCCTGCAGCGCTTCGAGCCAGGCCAGAAAGGGCGTCACACCGATGCCGGCGGCGATCCAGATCTGCTGTGCGTCGACGTTGCGGCGGGCAAAGTCGAAGCGTCCGTAGGGGCCCTCGACTGTCACCGGCTGTCCGGCGGCGAGCTGCCCACGCAGGCGACTGGTGTAATCGCCAAGCGCCTTGATGGCGAACGAGACTTCGCGGTCGCCCCGATCGGCGCCCGCGATCGTGAAGGGATGCTGGCCCTCGTGGTCGGCGAAGCTGACGAAGGCGAACTGGCCGGGTCGATGTCCGGGCCAGCGCCGATCGAGGCGGCAGCGAACGCCGAGAACGTCTGGCGCCGACGGGGTGACGGCCAGAATCTCGCCCGCGAACTGGCGTGCCTGACCGATGCGTCCGCGCAGCGAGCATACGCTGCCGTAGACGCCGCCGCCGATCAGCAGTGCGAGCAAGAGGCCGACCGGCTGCCGCCAATAGCCGGCGGGCGCCAGCAGCACGGCGTGGAAGGCCAGCGTCAGGTAGAGAAGCGGCATCAGACGGTGCAGGATTCGCCACCAGCGATAGGGGAAGCGCTGCCACAGGGTGAGCAGCAGCATCGCCAGGACAGCGTAGAGGGCCCACTCGCCGAGGTCTTTGGCGAGGTCGCGCAGTCCTTCGTGCCAGCCGCTGTAGTTCTCTTTCGGCCAGCGCCCGGTGCGCCCGATGATCGCTTTCAGGAGGTCGCTCGACAGCTCGATGAACCAGTGCAGCACGGCGCTGGCGCCAGCCAGGATGGCGGCCCACTGGTGCGTGCGATAGACCCGGTCCAGGCCGCCGAGCGGCCCCTCAAGCCACACCGGCCGGGTCGCCAGGAGCATCGCCAGCGACATCAGGGCGATCGAAAGCAGCCCGCTGAGGTAGAGGCCCTGTTGGCGCAGGATCCACGGGCCGGTGGCGCCCGCCGGCGCGGCGACGGACAGCACATCCCAGCCCCAGGCCAGCGTGACGAGGCAGACAAACAGGGCAAGTCCCGTTTTCATCGTACGCAGGCCGGACAGCGGGCAAGCAGGCGGACGGGCAGGTCAATCATCGTAGTCACCGCGTTCGGCGCCGCGGTGGCAGGCCAGGCAGTTGGCCTTGCTGCGCGCTTCCTTCCAGTCGCGCGCCGGAACCTCGCGGTGTTCCTTCACCCAGCGCGGCAATTCGGTGATCCTGAGCGGTGCGTCAGCAGCCGGGACGCCGCGCAGCAGCTTCCCGCCGTGGCGCCGGCCGCCCGTATCGGCCGCGTTGGCGACAAGATAGTCGGTGATCCGGGCGGTGGTCGCGGTATCGACGCTGGCGTCGTCGCCGAAATGGTTCTTCAGGTCGCCGGCCATGCGCTGCCAGGACCTGGCCGGCAACATCGACGGCGCGTAAGCGAGGTGGCAACTGCCGCATTCTTCCCTGACCACGGGATCCGACACCGGTGGGAAGAAATGGCTGCCGCCCGCCTGCGCCCGCTCGAAGAGCAGCGCCGCAAAGGCCAGAGCGAAAAGGCCGAAGGCGATCGGTCGATAGGGGATGGTCATCGGTTTCTCCCGGAGCAGGCGGTGCTTGTTCACTCAGCGACTGAGCATGTAGCTCAACCAGTCGCCCTTTTCCTGCGCGCTGCATTCACGGCCGAGTACGTCCTGGCAGTTGCGCCTGAACCATTTCTCGACTTTCGCCGGATCGACGTAGCGCGTCGGGCTGACCGAGACGGCAACGGCGTCGATCGCCTTGCCGGCCGGTGTTCGGCCGGCCGCGCGCGGATCGTCGGCGTGGCAGCTCGTGCACGCCGGGGTATCCGGTTTGCCGCCGGCAAAAGACTTGCGGTGAAAGACTCCGCCACGGGCGGCCGAGAATCCGGCAAACGCCGGGTTGTTCTTTTTCGCCGTCACGGCATAATCGGCCAGCAGTTCGTCACGTGCGGCAGCACTGGCCGGTCTCGCGGCGAGCGACAGCGCGATCGCCAGGGTCAGCAGGGTGGCCTGCGAAGAGTTCATGAGGGTTTCCTTTTGGTACGATGCGGCGCCACTTTGCCAGACCGTCGCTGAACCGTTGCTGAACCGCCTGTTCATCTTGCGTTCAGCCCTTGAAGCGTATAAAGAGGAGCTGCGGTCCTGTGGCGCGCATCTGCTCTCCGCGGCGACCGATTTGCTCGAGGAGATAGAGAGATGCTGAAGAAAACTGTCTGGCCATGGGCCGCAACCCTGTGCCTGGCCGGCGGTCTGGCGGCCGCCGCCGATACTCCGCCCGACAGTC
>NZ_JDSS02000031.1:5023-11247 GCF_000584955.1 Candidatus Accumulibacter vicinus | reverse complement strand
CCGCCGGGCCAGGAATGGCCAGGCCGACGTTTGCCGATTTCGATCGCAATGGCGACGGCAAGATCACCCCGCAGGAGTTCGACGCGACGCGCAGCGAACGACAGGCGCAGCGTGCCGGCCGGCCGATGCGCGGGATGGCCGGCGCCCCGTCGTTTGCCGAGATCGACCAGGACGGCGATGGCTCGATCAGCCCCGCCGAGTTTGCCGCCCACCAGCAGGCGGTAGGCAGAGGGCCAGGGCCGGGCATGGGCGGCGGTGCCAGGGCGCAGTGAGCCGGAGGCCCTGAATGACCAGCGGCGTTCGGTTTTGGCTGATTCACCTCGCCGCCGCTTCAGTGCTGGCCTGGCCCGCTGGCGGTCGGGCCGACGGCGGGCGTGACCACGACCACGATCGCGCTCGCCAAGCGCTCGAAGCGGGCGAGGTTCTCCCGCTGCGGGCGATCATCGAGCGCGTCGAACGCAGCTATCCCGGGCAGGTGCTGGAGGTCGAACTTGAGCGCGACGGCGGTCGCTGGATATATGAGATCAAGACCTTGCGCAGCGGCGGCGCGCTGGTGAAGCTGAAAGTCGACGCCCGGGACGGCAGCATTCTCGCCGCCCGCGAGCGCGCGGCCAGCGGCCCGCACGAACCCGGCCGGCGTGCCGGCGGACACTGATGCGCCTGCTCGTCGTCGAAGACGACGCCATTCTGCGCCGCCAGGTGGTCGCCGGACTGCGGGCCGCAGGCTATGTCGTCGACGCGGCAGCCGACGGCGTGGATGCCCACCATTTGGGAGACAGCAGCCCGTACGACGCGGTCGTCCTCGACCTCGGCCTGCCGCAGATCGACGGCCTGACCGTCCTCAGAAAATGGCGTGCCGCCGGTCGCGACATGCCGGTCCTGATTCTGACCGCGCGCGACGGCTGGCACGAGAAGGTCGCCGGCATCGACGCCGGGGCCGATGACTACCTGAGCAAGCCCTTTCACATGGAAGAACTGCTCGCTCGCCTGCGCGCGCTGATCCGCCGCGCCGGCGGCCACGCCAGCGCCGAACTGGCTTGCGGTCCGTTGACGCTGGACACTCGCCACGGCCGCGCGGCGATCGATGGTCGGGCTTTGACGCTGACCAGCCACGAATACCGCGTGTTGGCCTACCTGATGCATCATCGCGACGAAGTGGTGTCGCGCAGCGACCTGGTCGAGCACATCTACGCACAAGACTTCGATCGTGACTCGAATACGGTCGAAGTCTTCATTGCCCGCTTGCGCAAGAAACTGCCGCCGGGGCTGATCGAAACCGTGCGCGGCCTCGGTTACCGGTTGAGCGCACCGCGATGAGGCCTGTCGCGTGGCGCGGATCGCTGCGCATTCGCCTGCTCGTCGGCACCCTGTTCTGGATCGTCGCATCGGTCGTGGTGGCCGGCTGGAGCCTGGGCGGTCTGTTCCGCCAGCACGTGGCGGCGCAGTTTCATGCCGAGCTGAAAACCCATCTCGACCAGTTGACCGCGCATCTGACGATCGATGAGCAAGGGCGGCCGGCACTGTCGGTGCCCTTGAGCGACCCGCGTCTGGAGCGACCGTATTCGGGCCTCTACTGGCAGATCGACGACCTGGCGACCGGCGCTGCGGCGACGCCCGGGCGGCTGCGGTCGCGTTCGCTCTGGGACTACGTTCTGGCGGCGCCGGTCGATGCGCCGGCCGACGGCGAAGTCCACCGCCACCGGCTCGACGGTCCGGCGGGAACACGGCTGGAAGTGATAGAACGCAGCATCCAGGTCGACGAGCGCCCCGAAACCGCAGCGCGCGAGTTCCGCCTCATCGTGGCGGCCGACGAGCACCTGATGATCGATCCGGCCACGCGTTTCGACAGCGCCTTGTGGCTTGCCCTCGGTTTGCTGGCCGGAGGACTGGTGATTGCCGCACTGGTCCAGGTACGCGTCGGGCTGGCACCGCTGCACGAGTTGCGCGCCGCCCTCGGCGATCTGCGTAGTGGCCAGGCGCCGCGCCTGGAAGGCGACTTTCCGGCCGAAATCGCGCCGCTGGTCGACGACTTCAACGGCGTCCTGGCGCAGAACGCCGAGGTCGTCGAGCGCGCGCGCACGCAGGCGGGCAATCTCGCGCACGCCCTGAAGACGCCGCTCGCGATCCTGGGCAACGCCGCCGCCGGTCGCGACGATGAGCTCGCCCGCCTGGTCGCGACGCAGGTCGACGCCGCCCGCAAGCAGGTGCACTACCATCTGGCGCGTGCCCAGGCGGCCGCGGCCGGGCGCCTGGCCGGCGCGCGAACGGCAGTGGGGCCGGTTCTCGAGGGGCTGTTGCGCGCCATGCGGCGGATTCACGCCGGGCGCGATCTGGAACTGGTGTTGCATCCGATTTCCCCGGATCTGGTTTTTCGCGGCGAAGAGCAGGACTTGCAGGAAATGCTCGGCAATCTGCTGGACAACGCCTGCAAATGGGCGGCTGGCCGGGTCGAGATCGCGGCCCGGCTCGATACCGGCGGACTGACGATCGCGATCGACGACGATGGCCAGGGGATTGCCGCTGGCCAGCGCGATGCGGTCCTGCGCCGTGGCGTGCGCGCCGATCAACAGGTGCCGGGCAGTGGGCTGGGCCTGTCGATCGTCGGCGATCTGGCTCAGGTCTACGGCGGTGGGCTCCGGCTCGCCGATTCCCCGCTCGGCGGTCTGCGGGCGCTGCTCAGTCTGCCGGCTGCCAACGGAACGACGAGCGGCTCGCCAGGCAAATGAACGACGCGCTACCCAAGGATAGGAAATTTCCAGGGCACGATCCATCCGAAACGCGCACCGGGCTGTGGATAGGCAGCCCGGCGGCGAGCGGCAAAACCGTCCTCGCCGCCGCCGCGCTGCGCCGGCGCGAGCGGCCAGTGATCTGGTACCAGATCGACCGCGGCGACGCCGACCCGGGCACCTTCTTCCATTTCCTTGGCCTCGCCGCGGCGGCGTTGACCACACGGCGGCGGGCGGCCGACCTGCCGGGCTACGGACGCCAAGTCGGCGATGAACTCGACGATTTCGCCCGCGCCTGGTTTCGCGCCTTGTTTACCCGTCTCCCCGCCGAAACCACGCTGACCTTCGACGACTGGCACTGGATCCCGGCCACCAGCCCCCTGCAACGGGTGCTCGCCAACCTGCTCGACGAACTGCCGGCCGGCCACCGTCTCTGGCTACTCAGTCGGCACGCGGCGCCGGCCGCATTCGACGGCGCACGGCTGCGCGGGCGCCTGCTCACGATCGACTTCCGCGAGCTGGCGCTGACCGTCGCTGAGGTCGGCGAACTGATCGGCGGCCAGCCAGCCGGCAGCGCTGGTGAAGACGGGCGGCGGGCCGAACGCTGGCACCGCTGGTGCGACGGATGGATAGGCGCCCTGACCTTCGCCCTCGCCGCTGGCCGCGACGAACCCGCGAGCCTGCCGACAGCGGTGGCCGCCGATACCTCGGCGACGCTTTTCGGCTTTCTCGCCGCCGAGCTCTACGACCACGCCGACGCGGCCTTGCGCGAGTTCATGCTGGTCACCGCCTGGATGCCCTTCGTCTCCGAAGCCCTGGCCCGCCAGGCGATGCCGGCGGCCGACATCGCTGCGAGCATCGCCAGCCTGGCGCGTCAGACCATGCTGCTCGCCGTCGACCGCGGTCGCGAACCGACCTGGCGCTACCACCGCCTGCTACGTGAGTTTCTCCAGGAGCGCTCCCGAGTGCTCTGGTCGGCTGACGAACTGGCGACCCGCCTGGCCCATCTCGCCGGCTGCCTGGAAGCCGCCGGACTGCCCGAGGCGGCCGCCCATCTGCACATGGCGGCACAAAACTGGCCGGGTTTGAGCACGCTCCTGCTACGCCAGGCACCGGAGCTGTTGCGCGCCGGGCGTTATTCGACGCTGGCGGGCTGGGCCGAGGCGCTGCCGGCCGACGAACGGCGCCCATGGATCGAATACTGGTACGCCACCGCGTTGCTGGCACGCGACGCGCGGCTAGGCTATCGGCAGTTCGAGCGTGCCTACGCCGCATTCTGGGCTGCCGGCGATGCCGAGGGGCTGTACCGGAGTTGGTGCGGCGTGATCGAAGGAATCACTTACGCCTGCGACGACTACGGTGCCCTCGAACAATGGCTGGTGCGCCTGCGCGAACTCCGCGTCAGGTTTCCGCGCTATCCATCCCTGACCGTCCGGGCGCAGGTTTCCGTCTACGGATTCAGCGCCACCTTCTTCCTGCGCCCGCAGGCACCCGAGTTCGCTCCCTGGTTGCGTACCGTGCGACGGCTGTACAAACTGCCGCTGCGCCGTGCCGACCGCGTCGCTATCGGCGGCCTGCTCGCCCTCTACCACGCGGCGATCACCGGCATGGGCGGCCTGGCGGCCCATCTGCACGGCTTGCGCCCGCTGCTCGACGATCCCGCCGTGCCAGCCTTTCACCGCCTGGTCGGTGGTCTTTCCGACGTCATCGAGCACTGGATCGGCGGATCGCCCGACATGGCGCTGGAGCGTCTCGATTACTACACTCGTCTGGCGAGCGAAACCGGTGCGCACGCCATCGACCGTCAGTTCGCTTTCCAGCACGTCTATGTGCACTGCCTACGCGGCGAACTCGACGCGGCCGACCGCTACCTGCAGCGCATCGCGGCCGAGATCGCCAGTCTGGGGCAGATCGACGTCGCGCAGTATTACTTTCTTGCCGGCTGGCGCGCGGCCCTTGCCGGTCGCCTCGACGAAGCCGTTCATCTGCTGGAAGTCGCCGTCGACAACGCGCAAACGCGGCGCTTCGCCTTC
The DNA here is from genome assembly GCF_000584955.1 of Candidatus Accumulibacter vicinus. NCBI lineage: Bacteria > Pseudomonadati > Pseudomonadota > Betaproteobacteria > Candidatus Accumulibacter > Candidatus Accumulibacter vicinus. The sequence continues at coordinate 6,488 of NZ_JDSS02000031.1, read as the reverse complement.
TTCGAGGCGATCAGCCGCGGCCTGCTGGCCGAGTTGTTGGCCAGCTCGGGTCGCGTCGATGCCGCCCGACAGCATGGCGAGCGGGCGCTCGAACGGGCCCGCGCGATGGGCAGCGTCACGGCGCTGGTCGCCTGCAGCATGCAACGCGCGGCGGTCGCCGAACTCGGCGGCGACGACCCGTCAGCCCTGCCGCGGCTGCTCGGCGAAGCTTTCGGTTACGCTCGCCGACATGGCCACTGGGCTTACGGCGGGCTCTATCCGGCCACCCTGGCGCGCCTCTGCGGTCGTGCCCTGGAACTTGGCGTCGAAGCGGAGTTCGCGCGCCAGTTGATCCGTCGCCGCAGCCTGCAAGCGCCCCCGGCGGCGGTCTGCAACCCGGCCTGGCCGTGGCCCCTGAAACTGTTCACCTTCGGCGGCCTGCGCATCGTGCGCAACGATCACGAACTGAGCTTCGACGGCAAGGCGCAGCGGCGGCCGTTCGAACTGCTGAAGGGCCTCCTCACGCTCGGCGGCCGGCAGGTTGCCGACAGCCAGCTGATCGACTGGTTGTGGCCAGGCGCTGAGGGCGACGCTGGCCAGCGCGCCCTGATCACCACGCTGCAGCGTTTGCGCGAACTGCTCGGTGTGCGTCAGGCGATCAGCCACAGCGGCGGACGCTTGTCGCTCGACACGCAACTCTGCTGGTTCGATGGCTGGGCGCTCGACACCAGTCTGCGCGACGGGCCGCTTGAGGCGGGCCAGCGTCTTTACCGCGGGCCCTTCCTCGCCGGCGAGCCTGATTCCTGGCTGATCCCGGTGCGTGAGCGCTACCAGCGACGACTCGTCGAAGCGCTGATCGAGGCCGCCGCCGAAACCCGCCGGCAAGCCGATTGGCAGGCCGCCGAACGCCTGCTCGACGGCGCGATCGAGGTGGACGAACTGGCCGAACCGGCCTACCAGCAACTGATCGAGCTCTATCTCGCACGACAGCAGACGACACAAGCGTTGCGCACCTACCAGCGTTGTCGCCGCGCTCTCGCCCTCGGACTCGGCGTCATGCCATCGGCGCACACCGTCGCCTTGTGCGAGTTGCCCGCCAGCACGCGCGCCAGTCTGCCGGACTGATCTGCCTTTTCCCACCGGTGGCACCCCGTGTTACCCATACGTTACCGGTCGACGGCGAGAATCTCGCGCACGGTCGCCAGGCCAGTCTTCGGCTTGGTGCCGCCGTCGTCCAACCATCCATGGCGCCGCCCCATAAGCGCCGCGCTGCCCCAACGTACCGGCAAGGAGAGATCACTATGACCAAGAAACGCCATTCCGCCACCCTGGCCGGCATCACCGCCGCCGCCCTCTTTACAATGACCCCGGCGGCCGCCGCCACCCTCTGGGAGCAAAGCGACTTCGGCCAGGCAAGCGCCGGCGGCACGCACGCGAACATGGCCAGCAACGACTTCGCTGCAACTGTACGGCCGTGCGACGCTTC
>NZ_JDSS02000031.1:0-4642 GCF_000584955.1 Candidatus Accumulibacter vicinus | reverse complement strand
CCGCGGCCGTGCGGCGTCGCGCTAGCCCAGCGCCGCGCGACCAGCGATCTCCCGCGTAAGACGAGACTCAATCCTTGACATCCGCCGCTCATCGCCTAAGCTTGACCTGCGCTGCCGCAGGTCGACGCTTTCGCAGGTCGACGCTTTGCCGAGTGTTGCAAGCGGGACAGACTCTACGGCTCTTGCATGACCAGGCAATGAGAAAACACAGTTGTTGCCTCAATACCTTCTGGCTGCGGGACACGCGCCCTGGAACGTAAAACTCCACGAGACGACCTCCTCGATCTATAATGGATCTGAATACCCGTTCTACCCTAACCGGCATTTCCCGCGTCCCGCACGGCAACAACCCCGCCTCCCGTGGCCCATCCCGGCGACCCATTCAGTGCGTCCAACCAACTCCCGATGCGCAAGGCCTTGCGATGATGTTCGAGCAAGGCCAGGATCTGGCCTCTGGCCACTCACCCTGATCGCGGCGACAAGTCGGGCCGGCCCTTGGCTCCGTAGTCGAAAGGTCATCAATGTTGAGTGAACTGACAAGCAAGATCGCATTTTCCCGCGCAACGCTGACCAACGATGTCTGGGGTGGGCTGGCGGCGATGCTCGTCGCTCTGCCGTCAGCGATTGCGTTTGGCGTCACCATTCTGGCGCCTTTGGGTGGCACCCTGGCGGCCCAGGGTGCGCTCGCCGGAATCCTCGGCGCCACCGCTCTGGCGCTGGTGGCGCCTTCGTTTGGCGGCAGCAGCCGGCTGATTACCGCCCCCTGTGCGCCGGCGGCGGCAGTGCTTTCGGCGCTGGCGCTGACCTTTTCGCAGCAAGGTACGCCGGCCGACACGATTCTGCTGATGCTCGGTTTGATCGGCCTGCTGTCGGGGGCCATCCAGATTGGTCTCGGTCTGGCGGGCATCGGCCGCCTGATCAAGTTCATCCCTTTTCCGGTGGTCAGCGGCTATTTGAGCGGCGTCGGCCTGATCATCATCGGCAGCCAGATTCCCAAGTTTCTCGGCGTAGCGAATGGCACGACGCTAGTCGACGCCATTTCGTCGCCCGGCATGTGGTCATGGCCGGGAGTGGCGGTCGGTGCGGTGGCCATGGCCACCATGGTTCTCACGCCGCGCCTGACGCGTACCGTCCCGGCGGCGATTCTCGCCCTGTTGGCGGGGGTCGCCGGCTACCAGTTGCTCGGGGCGATGGACCCCGAACTACTGACGACGCAGGGCAACCCGCTGCTGGTCGGAAGCTTGAACACGGGTGACGTAGGCCTTGCCGATTCGATGATTCAGCACTGGAAGGCCTTCCAGGTGCTCAACGTCGAGACGGTGAGCAAGGTTCTCGTGCCCTCGCTGACGCTGGCGGTTCTGCTCTCGATCGACACGCTCAAGACCTGCGTGGTGATCGACGCCATGACCAAGACGCACCACGACTCGAACCGCGAACTGGTCGGGCAGGGTTTGGGCAATATCGCCTCGTCGATGATTGGCGGCATACCGGGCGCCGGAACCATGGGGGCTTCGCTGATCAACATCTCCAGCGGTGGCACAAGCCGTACTTCCGGATTGATCTGCGGCGTCTTTTCGCTGCTTGCCTTTCTGCTCCTCGCGCCGCTGATCGCCTGGGTACCGGTGGCCGCGCTGGCCGCCATCCTGATGGTCATCGGTTACCGGATGATCGACCAGCACAGTCTGCATTTTTTCTTTACCCCGACGACACGCCTCGATTTCGTGGTGATCGTGGCAGTGATTCTGGTGGCGATTTTCGTCAATCTGATTGCCGCTTCGGGGGTCGGCGTTGCGCTCGCCATGGTGCTGTTCATCCGCGAGCAGACGCGCAGCTCCGTCGTCAGAAACCGTATCGACGGACCGGAAATATTCTCCAAACACGCCTACAAACTGCGCGACACCGGGCAAGCGCTGGAGCAAGCCAGGCAGGCAGTGGTCTTCGAGCTCCAGGGCAGTCTGTTCTTCGGCACAGCCAGCCAACTGCAGGCGGCGCTGGAGCCGGAAATCGGCGCCCGTACCTACGTCATCCTGAGCATGCGACGCGTGCAGTCGCTCGATGTGACCGCCACGCATGTGCTCGAGCAGATCAAGGATCGGCTGGAAGAACACAACGCGTATCTGGTGTTTTGCGACATTCCCAAGGGCCTGCCCAGCGGCCTGAAGATGAAACGCTTTCTCAAGGAAACCGGAGTCGTCCGACCGACCAACAAAGCCTTCGCCTTCCGCCAACTGGACGAGGCACTCGAATGGGTCGAAACCAATGGCGGGGCCAACGCCGTCACCCAAGACACCGCCCTGCCCGCGATGGCTCTCGCGGATTCCCCTTTCCTGCGGGGAATCTCGCCCGATGGAGTGCGCGCGCTGAGCGCCGCCGTCAGCACGCGTCCGGTGCGCGCTGGCGACTTCGTCTTCAAGGTCCACGAGGACGACGATTCGCTGTTCATCGTGCGCAGCGGGTCGGTCAAGGTGACGGTGCCGATCGACCGGAAGGAAAGTTATCATCTGGCGACGATCGGCCCCGGCGAACTCATCGGAGGCATGGGTTTCCTGGAGTCCAGTGGTCATGTGACCGATGCGCTGGCGCTCACCGATGTCGAGGTCTACGTTTTGGCACACGAGGACTTCGACCTCCTGGCCAAGCAACACGGCGACCTTGCGCTGTCCATCGTGCACAACGTGGCGCTCAATCTATCGATGCGCTTGCGGGTCACCATCGGCGAGTTGCAGGCTCTGCGCGGCTGAACGCTCCGAGGAACGCCTGGCAGCGTGTCGTTGGCGATTTCCAGCGCTTCCGCCTCATCCTTGAAGGTGGTGACCGCGAGTACCGGCTCGAAATCTCCTTTGCAGCGATCGACGCCTTCGTTCAGAGCGGGCGTTTGACCGTCAACGCAGCGCGGATCTGGCCCCTTGCGTAACCGGTGGCGCGGTCGTTCGGCGCTTGTTCAGGAGACAGTGGCGGGCATTTCGCTGGCCGAGAAGGCAATTTCGGCACCCGTCTGGACGATCTTCTTCACAGCACAATCGTTGATCGCTTGGAGAACGCGTTCCCGCTGTTCCGCAGAGAAGTTCTCGGGAAAGCTGACTTCAGTGCGGAAGCGCGCCAGCGTCAGTGGCCCGCCGTGGCCGGCGAAGGGCTTGCAGCCGATCCTGATTCCCGCCGCAGACACCCCCATTGCCTTGCACTCCTTCTTCGCATAGACCGCCGCGCAGCTCGCCAGCACAGCGTAGAAGGCTTCCAGCGGATTCATCAGCGAGCCATCGACGGCGTAGCTCACCTGATGCTTGCCGCCGCGCACGGTAATCACTTTCGAATCATCGACATCGACCGAATACATTGAATTCTCCTGATAAAAGATGGACCGCGGATCACTTGCCCGCGTCAGACTGCGCCTGGCGCGCGCGCGACCGGCGCTCGTAGGCGGTGAAGAGGGCCATGCCGGCGAGCATGGCGAGGACGAAGACGAAGCCCTTGGCGCTGCCGCTACCGAGCAGGACGAGAGCCGGCCCAGGGCAGATTCCCGCCAGACCCCAGCCGATGCCGAACAGGGTGCTGCCGGCCAGCAGCCGGCGGTCGATCTGCCGGGCAGTCGGCATCTGCAGCGGCTTGCCGCGCAGCGAGGTCGGCCGCTGCGCGGCGATGCGGAAGGCCAGCAGGCCGACGGCGATCGCGCCGGCCATGACCAGCGCCAGAGAGGGATCCCAGTCGCCGACGAGATCGAGAAAAGCGAGCACCTTGGCCGGGTTGCTCATGCCGGAGACGATCAGGCCGCAGCCGAAGACGAGACCGATCAGCAGTGAAATCAGCACACTCATGCGAGGCTCCTAGGCGAAAAGATGGCGACCAGCGAAGACGGTTGCGAAGCCGGCGGTCATGAAGACGATGGTGGCGACCAGCGAGCGCGGCGAGCGGCGTGACAGCCCGCAGACGCCGTGGCCGCTGGTGCAGCCCGAACCGAGCCGGCTGCCGAAGCCGACCAGCACGCCGGCGACGACGAGCGTTGCCCAACCGGTATCGATGCGGCTCTGTGGCAACTCGGCCAGCGCCTGGTAAAGCAGGGGCGCTGCCACCAGCCCGAGTGCAAACGCCGCCCGCCAGGCAACGTCGCCCTCCCTGAGCGGTTGCAGCAAGCCGCCAACGATACCGCTGATGCCGGCGATGCGTCCTTCGAGAAGAATCAGCAGCGCCGCCGCGAGGCCGATCAGCAGGCCACCGGCAAGGGCGCTGGCGGGTGTGAAATGCAGCCAGTCGATGGTGATCATGGGTTCTCGCCCCCCGCTTGCGGGCAGTACATCTCATAGAGGGTGGTGAGCAGGGCGAGTACCCGCACGTCGGCGACCGAGTAGTAGATCTTCTTGCCGTCACGCCGCGTGCTTACCAGTCCTTCGCTGCGCAGAACGCCGAGTTGCTGCGACAAGGTCGGCTGGTGGAGGTCGAGCAGTTCCTCGAGTTCGCCGACGCACTTCTCGCCCTGACTGAGCTGGCACATCAGCAGCAGGCGGTTGGTGTTGGCGAGCACGCCGAGAACGGCCGTCGCCCGGCCAGCAGCGGCGCGCATCGACTCGATATCAAGGGTGGTGGTGTCCATGGCTCGATCTCCTCGAAAAGTTATACTTGACAATATTATGTTATACAGTATTATGTA
>NZ_JDSS02000030.1:55584-56945 GCF_000584955.1 Candidatus Accumulibacter vicinus | reverse complement strand
CACAAAGTCGGCAAAACATGCTCAATGAGTTGTGCGTAAGGGTATGAGTATAGCCCAGGTGTGCCGCGCCCCACCGGAGGCGGCGGTGTCCAGTGGTCCCGGATGCTTTCATCGTCAAACCAGATCGTCAGATTGCCGCGATTGACCAGCGCTCGGTCGTACTCTGCCCAGTTCGTCACCCGGTACCGCTGCTTCACCCCGACCTCTCCAGTGTCCGGCTTCACCCTCATCGCCATCGCGCCTCTCCTTTTACGGCCAAACCCGGCCTGGGCCAGGGAAATGCTAATATACTACACCAACGCCTGGGTGACTAGTCACAGCCTCGGCGCTGGCATAACCAACGAATTGCGCGAGATATCGGACACCGGTGGCTATCACACCGCTATTGATCGAGCAAAGTATGTGACATTTGCAGCCCCTAAGATTGCGGAGCGCAATGAGTCGCGCATACTCAATATTGGCTTCGAGAATGACTGGGTGTTTAAGGCGGGAGAAGTCCTGGATCCAAAGCTTAACTTGGCGGGATTTCGTCCTGACTATGATTCGACGACGGACAATCTGGTCTTTTCCGCTCCGGAATACTCCGGTTTGATTCCAACTTATAACCCGTTACTGACAGCTTATGTTCATACGCCTGTGCCAGAAACCTATCGAGTCGGAATTACCCGCATCAGAGACTCCGACTTTTATGCAGAGATGACTCGCGACGACGTGATCATCATTGATCAGGATTCCGTCGTATACGATCGACTAGCGGTGTCGGCTAGTGGGCACGAGGGGCGGCGAGTTTTTCTACTCGGGCAGGATAAAGAGGATGACATATTGTTTGGCAATCCGTACTCTGCAAGCGATGATTTCATTGAGGGAAAAGGTGGTAATGACAGGCTTGTCGGCTATAGCGGCAACGACGTCCTGATCGGGGGGGATGGGAGTGATACCTTTGGTATTCTGGAGTCGATGAATCATCCTTTTTCAACCGTAACCATTCCGCAAGGTCACGATGTCGTTCGAGATTTTGAGGTTGGCGTAGACTCGATCGATTACGGGATTGCAGTAATACAGCTAAAAGAAGTGTTTGACGTCGATGCCGATGGGGATCTCGACACATTTATTTCTTTTGGTGCGAACAGCACGCTCACTCTGTTGGATGTGGGAAATGTGGTTTCAATTGGTGGACCGCAAAGTGTGCCAGAAGGGCACACGGCGGTTTTTGAAGTGCTGCGTAGCGGTGATACCACGTCGCCTTTGACCATCGATTATACGATCACGGGCAGTGTAACGCGCACGGGCAGCATCACCTTTGCCGCCAGTTCTGCACGGGTGTGATTCAAAGTGATGCAAGCCCCATAATTTCAGCATTT